>JALVEF010000215.1 GCA_027031185.1 Saprospiraceae bacterium | reverse complement strand
CGCCGCATCGGCGCCGACATCGTCATGGCCTTCGACGAGTGTACGCCCTGGCCCTGCGACTACGACTATGCCCGGAGATCCATGGAACTCACCCACCGCTGGCTGGACCGCTGCTTCGCCCGCTTTGAAGAGACCGGCCCCCTGTACGGCTACGGCCAGATCCTGGCTCCCATCGTGCAGGGCAGCACCTACCGCGACTTGCGACAGGCCTCCGCCGAATACATCGCATCCAAAGAGGCCGACATCAATGCCATCGGCGGCCTTTCCGTCGGCGAACCCCACGAAGAAATGTACGCCATGACCGAACTGGTCTGCTCCATTCTCCCTCCCGACAAACCCCGCTATCTGATGGGCGTCGGCAAGCCCGAAAACATCCTCGAGTCCATCGCCCTCGGCGTAGATATGTTTGACTGTGTACTCCCCACACGCAATGCCCGCCACGGCCTGGTCTATACCACCCATGGCATCCTGAATATCAAAAACGCCAAATTCAAAGACGATTTTTCCGTTATAGACCCCGATAGCAGCATACAAACCTCGCGCAAGCACTCCCGCGCCTACCTGCACCATTTGTTCCGGGCCGGCGAATGGCTCGCCGCGCAGATCGCATCGCTCCAAAATCTCGGCTTCTTCCTCTGGTTGGTCCGGGAAAGCCGCAAGCATATTATCGAAGGTGACTTCACCGAATGGAAAAGAAAAATATTACCCGTGATCACCCAACGCCTGTGAGATGATTTTCGGAATCCTGGACAAATACATCCTCAAAAAATACCTCCAATCGTTTTTCTTCACGGTGTTGATTTTCACGCTCATCGCCATCGCCATTGACTTCGTGGACAAGGTGGACGCATTCCTGTCCGAACCCGTCACGCTCCGCGAGATCATCCTCAACTACTTGATCAAGTTCATCATCCACATCAACAGCCTGCTGTGGCCCCTCTTCTCCCTCATCTCCGTCATCTTCTTCACCTCACGCATGGCCTTCAACTCGGAAATCATCGCCATCCTCAATGCCGGCGTCAGCTACCGTCGCTTCCTGCGACCCTACCTCGTCGGCGCCGGCCTGCTCACCGGCCTGCTCATCCTGGCCAATCACACCATCGTACCCAGAAGCAACCGCACCCGCATTGAATTTGAGCAAACCTACGTCTGGAAGGACCAGGACAAAGGAAAAAAAGAAAACATCCACATGTTCATCGGCCCCGACACCAAAATCTACATCCGCCGCTTCAACCAAAAGGACTCCGTCGCCTACAACGTACGCATCGAAAAATTCAAAGCGCACCGCATCTCCTACATCCTGTCCGCCAATCGCATGAGATGGCTCGGCCCGCCCGGACACTGGCGACTGGACGACTACGTCGCCCGCGACATCAACGGCATGCACGAACACCTCCGCATGGGCATCCGAAAGCACCTGGACACCCTGCTCCAACTTACGCCTGCCGACTTCGTCCAATATCTCAATGCCAAGGAACAAATGTCCACCAAGGAACTCCACGCCGCCATCAACAAGCAAGTGGCGCGCGGCCTGGGCACACCCAAAAAATTCAAAATAGAAATCCTCCGCCGCACCTCCGAACCGGTTTCCATCCTCATCCTGACGCTGATCGGCGCCGCCGTCTCCTCCCGCAAGGTCCGTGGCGGCATGGGCCTGCACTTAGCCCTCGGCATCGGTCTCGGCGCCATCTTTGTCTTCCTGTCCAGATTCAGCACCACCTTCGCTTACAACGGCAACTTCCCCGCCGCCGCCGGTGTCTGGCTCCCCAACATCGTCTTCGCCGTCATCGCCCTCATCCTCACCCGAAAGGCACAGAAATAAGTACCACCATCGCACGCACGCAGTATTCATCAGTGGCCCGTGCGGCACTTCGACAGGTTCTGTTTGGCCACTTGGCCACTGCGGTCGGTGTGTCCACTGCGGGCACTGAGCAACGTCCAAGTGAGCGCATCGAAACGAGATCGCGATGCAGCAACGATAAAACCTATGTAACTGTTTAGGTGCTCCTGTTTTTAGGGATAAAATAGGCATTTTTGTGCCTACCGAAGCTAAAATTTTCGATGTGTAGCAGCGCTACATGAGAAAATTTTGGCAAAGGTAGGTGCAAAAAGGGCATTTTAGCACAAAAACAGCGGGTACCTAAACAGTTACAAACCTATAAGCTTTCCAAAACCGGCCGGTCTATTTCTCTTGGATTTTGCAAACAAGATTAACGACTGCTATCCTATGCCGCGCAATGGTAGATCTATTCGCAGGCCTATATAGGTCTGCCAAACCAACCTGACAGGAGATACTGCTTGCGGAGTTATGTCGAAGATTGGTGCCCCCGGATGTCAGGCAAACCAGGTGACCGGTCCATTCAACCGCGTAGCGATTCAACACGCAGTATTCAACCGCGCCGAAGGCGCTATTCAACGTCTCGCACTTACTTGCCCAAAGATGCGTGGCAAATAGCACTCATCTTGCAAAAAGCCTAAGCGGAAGGACCAAAGCATAAATCCGGCAAAGCAAGTAAGTGCGGGGCAACTCAACGTCCCGCACTTACTTGCCCAAAGATGCGTGGCAAATAGCACTCATCTTGCAAAAAGCCTAAGCGGAAGGACCAAAGCATAAATCCGGCAAAGCAAGTAAGTGCGGGGCAAGCTATTTTTAATTTTTAATTTTTAATTATCAATTGAACCATCTTTCCCATCGGGCACAAATGCAGCAAACCCCACTCAAAGCGCATACCCTCTTTCAAAAGCGCCGGTATCCAGCCAAAGAAATGCGCCATCTCCCGCGCCGCCGCCTTCACATTAGGATTCAGCGCGCCCGGCATGTGCTGATGCAATACCTGTACACCATCAGCTCCCCACACCACAAAGTCCAGTTGGAGCGACGCAAAGCGCCCATCGTAAGACCCCTCCAAAAGCACCATCCGCTCCGCCGCACCCAGATCCATCAGCGCACCCGCCTGCGCAAACAGGCCGTCCACATAATGCGCCACCTCGTCCGCCCGCCCGTCCAGGCGAAAGTGATGCAAGATAGTCCTTACGATCCTTTGATTGTGCGCCGCGTCACCGGGACGATAAGCATGAACAATGGCCATGGTCGCCCGGGCCAAATCGCGCCTTTCATCGGGATCCTCCGCCTGCAGCGGATCGGCAAAGGTCCACTCCTTTGCAGGCAAATACGGACGCAGCGGTTCCGCCAATACCTTATTGACATCCCAAAAATACGAGCGAAGCGCCGGCGGATGCTCCTTGGGCGCAGGAATGACCACCGTTTCAGCAGTATCCGGCGTAGATTTCAGTGCCGACGGCACTGAAAAGCTTTGGAAGTCCGGCACCACCTCGTGCCCACGCCAGTCAAATGGTTCAGGCGGCTCACCGGTAAGTATCTCCCCATCCGCCACCCGGTCCAACCAGTCTTTTTTGCGGTCAGCCGTTGGCACGATTT
>JALVEF010000214.1 GCA_027031185.1 Saprospiraceae bacterium | reverse complement strand
GGTAGAATTTTTCGGCATATCATCCGATCCGTCCACAGACGTCACCTGGCATTGGGACTTTGGAGACGGCAGCGACGGCGACGGCCAAAACCCGGTACACACGTATGCGGAGCCGGGGGTGTATGAAGTACATCTCACCATCACGACGCCTACTGGCTGCACGGCCACTGAGTCAAGTGACGTATGGATAGGCAATGATCCGTGCGACTGTCCCCAAGTGCTCAATCCGGTTTGTGTGTTCATTGATACGATGAGCAACGAGCCCCCGATTGTATTCTTGAATCCCTGCATGGCAGAATGCGCCGGTTACGACAACTTTGTCTCTTGCGACACCATTCCGCCCAATACCTGTGAAGCTGCCTTTGGTTATGCCAATAATCCGGCCAATCCGCTCATCGTATCCTTCCAGGATTACTCCTATGCAGCCGGGCTTATTTCCACTTGGCACTGGGAGTTTGGCGATGGGACAAGCTCCGACGACCAAAATCCCATTCATGAATACGCCGAACCCGGGCTCTATACCGTATCTCTCACCATCACATCCGGCAATTGCACATCTACAGTGGAACTGCTCGTATATGCCGGAGAATTTGACCTGCCCGCTTGTCAAGCCTTCTTCTGGCCTTTCCCGATTGACAATGCCGATTTGACCTACTTCTTTATGAACCTGTCTTTTGGAGACCTGGACAGTTGGTACTGGGACTTTGGGGATGGCACTGTCTCGTACGAGCAAAATCCCACGCACACCTATGCCGCACCGGGCCAATATACCGTCACACTTACGGTATCCGGCCCCAACTGTCAGAGCGTATTCGACCTGGTATTGAATACGGACGACTTCCTGGTAGATCCCAATAGTCCGGCAGGTGCCGGCGTACAAGCCCTGTACGCACCGGTCATAGATTTGGCGACCAATTCGGTCTATTTCAAGGATCTATCGCAATCGGCCTCCCCCATCGTTGAGGCTACATACAACTTCGGGGATGGCCAGACAGCTGACGCCATGAACGTCAGCCATATCTTCCCGGCCAAGAAGAAGTACAACATCACGTACAAAGTAAAGAACGCCAATGGAGATATCAGCACATTTGCCGGTGTGATAGACTTGAATACAGGCAGCTTCAAGTCTGCCACCGCGACCACATCTGTCATCCTTGCCAACAAAGTCGCACCAGGTATTTCACAACTGGACATTCATCCCAATCCGGCATCCGCCATCATCTCGTTGCGATATGATTTCACAGCCACCGGCAAAGCAACGCTGGAACTGCAAAGCGTTACCGGCCATGTCCTCCGTACCCGTCCGCTAAGTGCCGGCAAAGGTGCACACAGTGTGACAATGGACATCGCCGACTTACCACAAGGCGTCTATATCCTGCGCGTACAGTCCGGCCATCACATCCAGATAGCAAAGTTCGTGAAGGAATAGACACCCAATGCTCCTGACGGCAAATTCACAAGGAGCGTATCCCGGGCGGGTGCGCTCCTTTTTTGTAACTGTTTTTAGATACCCGCTGTTTTTATGTTGCCCAAATTAATGAGCGGAAACGTGCGCATGTCGAATTTTACAAAAGCCCCAATGCCGTCCCGTAGGGACGCAACCTTTGTAGCCAAAAGTCCCACCCCAAATCAAGCTCCGTAGGAGCGAAACTTGTCGAACCGTCGAAGTGGCCTGGCCTGTCGAACCGCCCACTTCAAAAATCTCCATTCGTTACTTCGACAAGCTCAGTACAAGTAATCGGTGTTCGATATTCCCAAGACTTGTCCCAAACCTGTTCGTACCGAGAAAAAAAATTGATTCACTTCTTCTCCCCGAGATTTTTATTCCGCTTTTTCTGCATTTCCCCGATTTGGGCAGAGGCCGCGAATGATGCCAGCATATCCGTCAACATTTCATTGGCCGCTGACGGCGAATTAGGTAGCAAAATCAAGTTGCTATTAGTATTCTCACCAATAGCCTGCAACGTATCATAGTGCTGCGTCACCACGATCAGAGCAGAGGCTTCCTGCGAATTGATGCCCACCTTGTTGAGACTCTCAACCGAATCCTCAATACCGCGGGCGATTTCGCGCCGCTGATCCGCGATACCCTGCCCCTGTAAGCGCTTACTCTCCGCCTCAGCAGTCGCCTTGGCCACAATGCGGATGCGCTCCGCCTCGCCCTCATATTCGGCAGCCACTTTGATACGTTCGGCAGCATTGATCCGGTTCATGGCCGCCTTGACCTCCGGCGCAGGGTCAATATCCGTAACCAACGCTTTGACAATACGGTAGCCATATTCATGCATGGCATCCCCCAGTTCATCCTGGATGGCATGGGCAATATCATCTTTCCGTTCAAAAACGTCATCCAGCTTCATCTTTGGCACTTCTGCCCGTACCGTATCGAAAATATACGAGTTGATCTGCTGGTACGGATTGTCCAGTTTGTAGTAGGCATCATATACCTTCTCAGGAATTACCTGAAATTGCACCGATACCTTCAAATGAAGAAAAACATCATCCTTTGTCTTCGTCTCCACCTGTACATCCAACTGCTGAACCCGAAGATTAACGCGGGAAGCTATGGTATCCATAAACGGGACCTTGAAGTGAAGGCCGGAGCTATCATGCCGCAAAAACTTGCCAAACCGCTCAATTATGGCCACTGTCTGCTGTTTGACCATATACACACTCTGCGGCAACAAAAAGAACAAAACGACCAACAGAAGAATCAAACCGGGAGAAATCATAATACGTGAGTTTTCTGAGTGAATCCAATACGTGTGAAGTTAGTGCTTTTTTCCATATCCGGGTCAGACACGGGCAGAAAACCTGTCTGCCCGATGCACGTGCACGCCAATGCTCCGGACAATGATAAATATCTCCACCCGCATCCACGTTAGCCAGTGCAATTTGCACATCGTTTTCCGGATTTTTGCGTATTATTTATTGGCGGTCAGGCATTTAATAAATGCAAGTTTTACCTTTGCAACTGGCCCTCCGCACCAGTTTTTTGGACTAATAGTTCGGCTAAATTACAACTTATGGCACGTAAGCACACCATCCAACACCGGCGTACCGATGCCTCACTCTCCAATTGGCGTGAGCAAGAGAAGACAGCGCTCGAATTGCTAAAAACAGTTGGAGAGCTCCGCTTCAATCGCTCCACGGATCTGGTCTTCTTCGGACATCCCATTTACGACACCCGGCCCAGTGAAGTGGTCAGCGTCCACAAGGTATCCACCAAGTACGTCAAAGATCCCATCTCCGTAAGCACTTCCTTGAGTATTGCTCAGGCCATTTTGCTCATTGAGCACATTCCCGCTGCCAAAATTGACATTGGCAAGATGGCCATGCAATGGCTCGAGCAGAAAAACAGCTTTGAGAATATTTATGAGTTTGTCAAAGACTTCTTTGACCAGAGCAAATTGCCTACAAACGGTCATTCCAAACGACCTAAGGATGTGGTTTTGTATGGTTTCGGCCGTATCGGCCGATTGGTAGCGCGCCTGATCATCTACCAGACGGGCAAGGGTAGCCAACTGCGCCTCAAGGCCATTGTCGTGCGACCCAAGATGAAGTCCCCAAAAGATGAATTGGAAAAACGAGCGGCACTGCTCCGATTTGACTCCATTCACGGCAAGTTCCATGGCGTCGTGGATGTGGATGCCGAAAACAACGAGTTGATTATCAACGGCAACCGCATCAAATTTATCTTTGCCAACCACCCCTCCGACATTGACTACACCGAGCACGGCATCGAAAACGCCCTTGTCATTGACAATACCGGTATCTGGCGCGACAAAGAAGGTCTGTCCCAGCATCTCAGACCGGGTATTTCACAAGTCCTGCTCACCGCGCCCGGCAAGGACATCCCCAATATCGTGTACGGCGTCAATCAAAAAACGCTCAATATCTCCAAAGACAAAATTGTCAGCGCCGCATCCTGCACGACCAATGCCATTGTGCCCCCGCTCAAGGTACTAGATGATCATTTCGGAGTGGTCAAGGGACATATCGAGACCATCCACGCCTACACCAATGACCAAAACCTGTTGGACAACTTCCACAAAAAGCCCCGTCGCGGCCGCGGTGCTCCCATCAACATGGTCTTGACTACCACCGGCGCCGCCAAAGCTGTCTCCAAGGCACTCCCAAAGCTCAAAGACAAGCTCACCGGCAATGCCGTGCGCGTACCGGTACCCGATGGTTCTATCGCTATCCTCAACCTGACAATCAAAAAGAAGGCTACCGTCGAACAAGTCAATCAGGTGCTGAAAGACGCCGCACTCAACGGCCCACTGGTAGAGCAAATCCACTTCTCCGAAGACACCGAATTTGTCTCCACCAGCTTGATCGGAGCCACCACGGCCTGCGCCATTGACGCGCCTTCCACCCAGGTCTCCAAAGACGGCCTAAGCCTCACAGTCTATGCCTGGTACGACAACGAACACGGATATTCCGCCCAGGTAATCCGCCTGGCCAAGATGATGTCCAAGGTTCAGCGCTTTGTACCAATCTGAGTTGGTTAACAGCTAACAGCCCCGCGCTTACTTGGGGGATCAAGCAAGCACGGGGAACGGACCGCCGGAATTGAGACGCTATATTCGCTTTTGCCGGCGCCCGCCGGCAAAATAGGCTTGGCGTGAGCAGTGCAAGCGGATGACGCAGGGACCCGCCGGTGACAACTTGGTTCTTCCAAACTTATTTGGTAGCAACCAGGGGTGCTTGCTCCCTTTCCTTGCTTCTCTCCCGTCGGATTCAGCCGACGGGGAGAGAACTTAATAAAATTTGGGGCTTTAGCCGGCCCTTCCCGGCCCATTTTCGGGGCTGAAGCCCCGCTTTTTTGGGCTTTTGTTATCCGTCAGCTAAAGCTGACGGCAATGCAAAGCAAAGCAAGGCAAAGCAAAGCAAGGCAAGGCAAGGCAAGCAAGCCCCGCACTTACATGCTTTGCCGGATTTAAGCTTTGGTTCTTCCGCATTGGCTTGTTGCTTGATAGAGGGCTGTTGCTATCCTTTATGGGCAAGTAAGTGCGGGACAAGTAAAGCGCCACTATCCCCTTTGCCGTCGGCTTCAGCCGACGGGGAGAGAGTACAAAAAAAAATTGGGGCTTTAGCCCCCCCTTCCCGGCCCATTTTCGGGGCTGAAGCCCCGCTTTTTTGGGCTTTTGTTATCCGTCAGCTAAAGCTGACGGCAATGCAATGCAAAGCAAAGCAAGGCAAGGCAAGGCAAGCAAGCCTCGCACTTACATGCTTTGCCGGATTTAAGCTTTGGTTCTTCCGCACAGGCTTGTTGCTTGATAGAGGGCTGTTGCTATCTTTTTTGAGTAAGTAAGTGCGGGACAGTAAAGCGCCACTATTCCCTTTGCCGTCGGCTTCAGCCGACGAGGAGAGAGCATAAATAAAATTTGGGGCTTTAGCCCCGCACTTACATGCTTTGCCGGATTTAAGCTTTGGTTCTTCCGCATTGGCTTGTTGCTTGATAGAGGGCTGTTGCTATCTTTTTTGAGTAAGTAAGTGCGGGACAAGTAAAGCGCCACTATTCCCTTTGCCGTCGGCTTCAGCCGACGGGGAGAGAACTTAAAAAAATTTGGGGCTTTTAGCCCCCCTTCCCGGCCCATTTTCGGGGCTGAAGCCCCGCTTTTTTGGGCTTTTGTTATCCGTCAGCTAAAGCTGACGGCAATGCAAAGCAAAGCAAGGCAAGGCAAGGCAAGCAAGCCCCGCACTTACATGCTTTGCCGGATTTAAGCTTTGGTTCTTCCGCATTGGCTTGTTGCTTGATAGAGGGCTGTTGCTATCTTTTTTGAGTAAGTAAGTGCGGGACAAGTAAAGCGCCACTATTCCCTTTGCCGTCGGCTTCAGCCGACGGGGAGAGAGCATAAATAAAATTTGGGGCTTTAGCCCCGCACTTACATGCTTTGCCGGATTTAAGCTTTGGTTCTTCCGCATTGGCTTGTTGCTTGATAGAGGGCTGTTGCTATCCTTTATGGGCAAGTAAGTGCGGGACAAGTAAAGCGCCACTATCCCCTTTGCCGTCGGCTTCAGCCGACGAGGAGAGAACTTAATAAAATTTGGGGCTTTAGCCCCCCCTTCCCGGGCCCATTTTCGGGGCTGAAGCCCCTTTGGGTTTTGATGCCTTTGTCCCGTCAGCTAAAGCTGACGGCAAAGCAAAGCAAAGCAAAGCAAGGCAAGGCAAAGCAAAGCAAGGTACAATCTTGTGGCGGGCGCCGGCAAAATACAGGCTACTCAATTCGTAATTCCTGGTCTTGCTTCTGCTATACGCACGGGCGTGCGTATAGCAGAAAGCAAGACAAGCAGGCGGCTACTTCAAGAGCGTAATGTCCCCGTGATACACTTTTTGTTCCCCATCCAGATACCGGACTTCAGCCCGGAAGACGAATACACCCGGATCAAGGAATTTATCCCGGAACCTGCCGTCCCAAATAATGATCAAGGGACTCGGCCGCAAATCGCGACGCTCGACGATGAGGTTTCCCCACCGGTCAAAAATCTGGAACACCGGAATGGACTCCACCCCGCTACCCGTCGAAATCGTGTACAGGTCGTTTTGCCCATCGTTATTTGGCGAGAAAGCATTCGGGAAATACACATTCCGCGGTTTCTCTACAAAGACCGTCATCCTGTCGGATGCATTACAACCCGTGGTATCTGTCACCACTACCTCAAAGGTCGTGGTACTCAAAGCGATAAACCGCTGGTCATAGCATGCCATTGGCGTGGTCTGCAGACAAGTAGAATCAAGAAATTCATTCCAGCCGACGACTGCTATTTTCTTGGTGTCTTCCACCTCGGCATGCACTTGTACTTCCGTCCCGTATTCCACCAACTGATCGGGGCCAAGATCCACCGTCAATTTCTCAGGCTCCACGATGGACACACCGGTGTTTAATATACAACCGTTGGCATCCACTACGGCTATGGGATAGTCGCCCGGACCAAGATTGGTAAATACGGTCTCCGTACCAAACGGCCCGCCGTTAAACGAGTATTGGTACGGAGGCTGTCCACCGATTACGTCTTGGATGATGGCCACCCCATCGTGCTCACCAAAGCACGAAACCTGTCTCAAATTCAAGTCCAGACTCTGCGGAATGGACGAATCGGCCGTTACGGCTACCGATGCCGATGCCGTACAGCCGTTGGCCGCATCGGTCACAATAAGCGTATAGATACCCGGACCATCTACCACAATACTTTCCGCATCGGCATTGCCCACAATGTGGCCTTGATCCGTTTCCCAATGGTAGCTGATATTGGGTCCGGTAGCCGAGCCGGCCGCCGATAGTGTCCCGCTGGTCGTCTGACAGTCTATTTCAAAACCACCGGTCGCCACGGCCACCGGAGGCGTATCATCAATCTCTACAACCAACTGACTGGTCACCACACAGCCGTTGTCGGCTGTACCCTCTACGGTATAGGTACCCGGTAAAGTAGCCACTTCGTCAGTCCCGGTAGCACTAAATCCACCCGGACCGGACCAGACATAGGTCATGGTTTTGCCAGTGGTCTCCGTCACGTGAATACCCACGGAGGAAATGGCACAGGTCAGTTTGCCGTCAGCAAACACATTCAAAACAGGGAAGTCACTGTCTTGGCCTACTGTCTTGGTAGCAGACGCCGTACAGCCGTTGGGGCCTGTGACTGTAAGGACGTAATCCCCCGGCACCGTAACAGTGGGATTCGTCTGAGTGGATGAAAAACCATTGGGGCCTGTCCACTGGAAACCGGCACCGGCTGTATTGGACGAGGCCTGTAACTGAACGCTCGCCACGGCACACGTGATCACGAGTGGTGCCGGATCAATACTTACATCCGGCGGTGTCTTGTCCTCCGTCACCTGTGCCGCAGCCTGGGCGGTACACCCGGACGCCGGATCCGTCACCACCAGTATATACTGACCCGGTGCAGAGACATTCGGAGATGCCTCGGTTGAGGTAAAGCCATTGGGCCCCGTCCACTGGAAAGTGACATTAGGCGTATTGCTGCCTGCATTGATATTCAGCGATGGATTGTTGCAATCCAGGACGGCATCATTGGCAAATACATCAGGAATATTCTGGTCAGCTGTCACTATGGCATCGGCTGATGAAGAGCAGCCGTTTACATTGTCCGTCACGATGACTTGGTAAGTGCCGGCTGCGCTCACATTGTTGATCACGGATCCCGTGGCGGTAAAGTTATTGGGCCCTGACCAACTATAAGTCACCGGATTCGTAGTATTGGTGCTTGCCGTTAATGTACCTACCGGACTTCCGCAAGATAATGTGATCCCCGAAGTAATCGCTCCGGGCGACGTAGTATCTACAGGCGCCTGTAAGGTCTGTGTGGCCGTACAGCCGTTGGCCGCTGTCACCGTGACTTGATAAACACCCATTTCGGATACAGTATGCGGGCCGGAGCCGGTCAGGTTATTACCAGACGGGGTAGTCCATTGATAGGTAGCACCCGGAAGGGCCGGCGTAGCCGATAGCTCAATGATATTATTGGCACACGTCAAAGTGCCCATCACCACAATATTGACATCGGGCGAATTGATATCCGCCACCACATCTGCCGTGGCCGAAGCAGTACAGCCATTGGCAGGATTCGTCACCACAAGCGTGTACGTACCCGTGGCACTCACGGCAGGATTTTGCTCATTGATCGTGACACCTCCGGGATCTGTCCATTGGTACGTGACACCCGGCGTGGTCGAATTGCCTGATAGCGTAATGGATGACATACCACACAGCAACGTGCCACCGATAGCCGTCACATTCTCCGGAGGATTTGTGTCTTCATTCACGGTTACCGTTGCCGATCCCGTGCAGCCATTGGGAGCCGTCACTACCACCGTGTATGTACCGGATACACTCACCGTCTGAATCGGTGCATCCGGTGTCGTGCCAATCCCGGGGCCTGTCCAAGCATAGGTCACTCCGGCCTGAGATGTAGCAACAAGGTCCACCAAGGTATCCGCACAAGTCAGTGTGCCTCCCGTCACTGTAACCGTGGGGGCATTGCCGTCCATGGTCACATCGGCACTCGCTGTTGCTGTACAACCATTGGCGCCTGTAACGGTCACCGTATAGGTGCCGGCATCCGTCACGTCATTGGGATTGGGCAAGGTGGAAGTGTAGCCATTCGGTCCGGACCAAGCAAATGTAACGGCATCCGGAGCTGTCGCCGTGATAGATACCGCCGTAGTATTACAATCCAATGTATTGCCAGTGGCAGAAACCAACGGAGGAACGGTATCCGCAAAAACAAGGGCCGACGTCGTCGCCGTACAGCCATTGGGAGCCGTCACTGTCACAGAGTAGGTCCCAGGCGTACTAACGGCATCCACCGGCACCGTGTTTGTATATCCACCCGGACCGGACCATTGATAGGTCACGCCGTTAGTCGTCGAAGTCGCTGTAATCGTCGCCGTAAAATTAGTGCAATCCAATGTATCACCCGTAGCCACAATATCCGGCACATTGGAGTCACTCATCACATCTACTGACGCCGAAGCAGTACACCCATTGGACGGGTCGGTCACCACAAACTGATAAGTACCGACCTGACTGACATCAACGCTTGCCATGGTACCAATGGCATTTCCTCCCGGATCCAACCAAACCATAGTCACACCCTGTGTGGTGCTGCTACCGGTCAACGTGACAGAGGAATTGCCGCCACAACCAATGGTGCCAGAAGCCGAGGCCGTGACCCCGGCAGGCGGCGTCAGGTCGATATCCACCGTAGCAACCGCCTCCGCTGTACAACCATTGGCCGGGTCCGTCACTGTCACCGTATAGAGACCGGCCACATCAGTCGTAAAGTTGGTACCAGTAGTAGAAAAGTTATTGGGCCCGGACCATTGATACGTCACCGTAGCAGGTGATGCCGTCGCCGAAACCGAAACGGTCGGATTGTTGCAGTCAATCGTACCACCGACGGCAACAACCGAAGGTACGTTCGCATCACTCTGCACATCCACCGTGGCAGTAGCGGTACAGCCATTGGACGGATCGGTCACCACGAATTGGTAAGTGCCGGCTGCACTCACCATGACAGTGGGGCCGGTACCCAAGCTATCACCAAAGCTGTCAAACCACTCCATCGTGGCACCGGATGTCGAAGTGCTACCAGTCAAAGTGACCGTCGAATTGGTTCCACATCCGATAGTACCGGAAGCCGAAGCAGTGACCCCGGCAGGTGGCGTCAGGTCGCTGGTCACGGTGGCCGTACCAGCAGCCGTACAGCCATTGGACGGGTCGGTCACTGTGACCATGTAGTCACCTGGTATGCTCACCACATCCACGGGATTAGTGCCGGAATATCCGCCCGGACCGGACCAGGCATAAGTCACTCCAATGGTGGTCGAAGTCGCCGTGATTGTCGCCGTCGGATTGTTGCAGTCTATTGTACCGCCCGCCACCGACAGATCCGGCACGGCAGAATTGCTCAGCACATCCACGGTCGAAGTCGCCGTACAACCGTTATTGGGGTCGGTCACCACCACTTGATAAGTGCCCGCCTGACTCACGATCACCGTATTGGTCGTGCCGATGCTGTTATTTGACGGATCAAACCATTCATAGGTAACACCGGACGTGGTGCTGTTGCCAGTCAACGACACACTGGTATTGGTACCACAACCCAGAGTGCCGGATACCGATGCCGATACATTGGCAGGCGGGGCCGTATCTTCATCTACCTGGACACTCGTCTCAGCGGTACAACCATTGGCGGGATCAGTGACCGTCACCGAATAGCTGCCGGGTGTAGTTACGGTTTCGCTGGTATTGGTGCTTGAAAAGCCACCCGGGCCGGACCATTGATACGTTACGCCGTTGGTGGTAGAAGTTACGGATATGGTCACAGAGGTATTGACACAAGTGATCACCCCGCCGGTAGCACTTACATCAGGGACAGAGGCATCACTTTGTACGTCAACTGTGGCAGAAGCCGTACACCCATTAGCCGCATTGGTCACCACAAATTCGTAGGTACCCACCTGACTCACCATCACCGTATTGGACGTACCCAGTGAATTGCCTCCCGGATCTAGCCATTCCACGGTCGCGCCATTGGTCGTCGTGCTTCCAATCAGCGTGACCGTTGCGTTGGCCCCGCATCCGATGGTGCCGGAAGCCGAAGCGGTCACCCCGGTAGGCGGGGTCAAGTCACTTGTCACAATGGCAGAAGCCTCGGCAGTACAGCCGTTGGATGGATCGGTCACGGTTAGAATATACGTTCCCGGAGTTCCTACTATTTCAGTGGCATTGTTACTGGAATAACCGCCCGGACCGGACCAAGCATAGGTCACGCCGTTGGTGGTAGAAGTTCCCGTAATAGTAGCCGTCGGGTTATTGCAGTCAATCGCACCACCCGTAGCTGATACATCAGGAGCAGTGGTATTATCCGTCACTGTCGCCATACCCGTACCCGTACAGCCGGTCAGCGGATCGGTCACCGTCACATTGTACGTGCCACCCACACTCACCACCGGACTTTGTTGCGTGGAAGTAAACCCACCTGGTCCGGACCACGAGTACGTCACACCTCCCACACTGGATGTAGCGCTAATCGCCCCCGTCGGATTGTTGCAATCTATCGTAACATCCGAAGTCGTCACATCTACTATGATGGTGTTATCTGTCACCATTGCAGTGCCCGTACCCGTGCAGCCGCTCGCCGGATCGGTCACCGTCACAGTGTACGTGCCCGCCGCACTCACCACCGGATTCTGTTGGATAGAAGTAAACCCGCCCGGGCCGGACCACGAATACGTCACTCCACTCACACTGGATGTAGCGCTTATCGCTCCCGTCGGATTATTACAATCTATCGTGGCATCCGCCGTCGTCACATCTACCACCGTGGTATTGTCCGTCACCGTCGCCGCTCCCGTGCCCGTGCAGCCGCTCGCCGGATCGGTCACCGTCACAGTGTACGTGCCCGCCGCACTCACTACCGGATTCTGTTGGATAGAAGTAAACCCGCCCGGGCCGGACCACGAATACGTCACTCCATTCACACTGGATGTAGCGCTAATCGCCCCCGTCGGATTGTTGCAATCTATCGTAACATCCGAAGTCGTCACATCTACTATGATGGTGTTATCTGTCACCATTGCAGTGCCCGTACCCGTGCAC
>JALVEF010000213.1 GCA_027031185.1 Saprospiraceae bacterium | reverse complement strand
ATTCCATGCCAAGGTGTATCGGTGACCGTACTCGCTAAAACCGGGGACGAGTTGTTTTAAGGGCCCGTACTTGCTGACCTTGGCAATCAGGAGCTTGCGAACCGGGTCCACACCGGGGGTAGAATTGGAGACGATCGAACTGGATGCGGCCGGGGGGATGGCACTCAATGCGGAATGCCGCAGGCCGTGTTTTGCGACCAGTTTGCGGAGTTTGTCCCAGTCCATCTTCAGATCGTGGGACACAATTTCGTCCACATTCCGGCAATACGTATCAATCGGGAATATGCCGTCGGCGTATTTGGTGCGGTCAAAGTAGTCACAAGCGCCTTTTTCTTTGGCGAGCAGCGCCGATGCTTTGATCAGGCCGTATTGGAAGCGCTCCATGTATTCATGGATGACCTGCCGGCCCTGCCGGGTATCATAGTAGAGGTCATTTTTGGCCAAGAAATGGAATACATCCGATACGCCGATGCCAAGGCTCCGGCGTTTTTTGGTGGATATTTCAGCTACTTTGACGGGATATTCCTGATAGTCAATCAACTCATCGAGGAAGCGGACGAGCAGATCCGTCAACTCGTCTATTTCTTCGATGCTGTCCAGCTTGCCCAGGTTGATATTACTCAAAATACACATGGCGATCTCGCCCTTCTTGCCGTTGACGTTTTCGATCGGCGAGGTGGGGAGTGTGATTTCCTGGCACAGGTTGCTCATGTAAATGTGATCCTTGAAAGAGGAATGCGCATTGACGTGGTCGGCGTTCAGGATGTAAATCCGGCCGGTCTCATATCGCTCTTTGAGCAGGTCCATGTACAACTCGCGTGCACTGATGGTGCGTTTGCGCACGTGCGGGTCCATTTCATAAGCCTTATACCTGGCGATAAAGCCCTCCACATCCGCCGAATAAAACAACTCGTACAAGTCGCGGACTTCTTCCATGGAAAACAGCGTAATGCTTTGGTTCTTTTTCACCCGCTCGCGAAACAGGCGGTTGACGGCAATGGAGTAGTCCATGCGTCGCACGCGGTTTTCATCATTGCCCTTGTTGTTTTTGAGCTGGATGAAGGTCTCGATTTCCCAATGGAAAAAGGGCAGGGTAGAGGTAGAGTTGCCGCCGCGCAGGGCGTTTTGGGTAAAGCTCTTGGTGGTGGCTTCAAAAACCTTCAAAAAGGGCACCAGGCCGGTATGGATGACCTCGCCGTTGCGTATTTTGGCATTGATCCCGCGGATGCGTCCGAAGTTGAGCCCGACACCGGCGCGTTGGGCGATGTAATAACCGACAGCGCTGTTGGAATGCAGGATGGAGTCCAGCGAATCTCCGACATCAATCAAACAACAAGAACTGTACTGCCGCAGAGGCGTGCGCACACCGGCCATGATGGGTGTCGGCAGGCTGATTTTGAAGCGTGATACAGCATGATAAAACTTTAGCACGTACTTCTTGCGCAGCGTTTTTTCGTAGTCCTTGAACATGTACATGCCGATGAGCATAAAGACTTCTTGCGGAGTCTCGAAAATCTCACCGGTATGGCGGTCCTGGAGCAGATATTTGTCCATCATTTGCCGGATGCCGGCGTAGGTAAACAGGAAGTCGCGATCGTAGTCTATTTTTTTCCCAAAGTAGATAATCTCCTGTTCGGTGTATTTGTCCAGCAATATTTTGTCATATACCCCTTTGTGTATGTTGTTCATTACCAGGTATTCAAAGGGGATGGGATTGAGTTGTTTATAGACGCGCTTGCGCAAATCCATGAGTGCCAGACGGGCGGCGACGTACTGGTAGTTGGGTTTTTCCATGGAAATCAGGTCGGCCGCCGAGCGGATCATGACCTGTTGTATTTCCGAGGTGGTGATGCCCGGATAAAACTGCAGCTTCGAGTTGATTTCAATATCCGAGACGGATACATTGTCGTAGCCGTTACAAGCCCATTCGACGGCCTCGTGGATCATGCCCAGGTCGATCGGTTCTCTTGTGCCGTCCCTTTTTATGACATAAATTTCCTCCATCGTTCTTTTGGTTTTTCACGGCGCCGGGCCGTGGCGTTCACAGTGTTTAGATGGCGCTGCCACAAGACAGAACAGCGCCGGACATCCCGCCTACACATAGGCAGGTGACAGCGGTTATTGCGGTCAGAAACTTAGCGGTAAGCAGCCGGCCCAATCTTTTCCGGCCGGTTTTGTGCGGTAGGTGATTACATCGTTTGCGGATAGCAAAAGTAAGATTTATTTCCGAAATTTTATCCCGCATTCAGACGCCCGAATGAGAGAATAAGTTTTGCCTATGCATAAATCACTGATAATGAATCACATAAAAAAATTAGAGCGACCGGTTAGATAAAAAGAATTTATACCTTCAATAGAGAAGATAGATCCATCCTATATAATCCATATTCCTATATGACAACTGACAGGGCCGTCACTGTCCGCGCAAGCCGTTCAGGAAGTCTAACACAGGTGTGCGGCGGCGACCTTGCCATTGGACTTCGGTGCAATGTATCCAACCGTCACGCGTAGCGAAGGACAGGGATTTGCGCCCTATACGCACCGTGCCCGGCTCCTGGTCGTGCGGCCTTTCCTCTTTTTCGGCGCGAAAGATTTTTAATTTTTTGTCACGGAACACCGTCCAGGCGGTCGGGGCGGGGCTGAGTCCCCGGATATAGTCATACACGCGGCGGGTGGATTGCGTGAAATCAATCTGGCAGTCGCGATGAAAAATCTTCGGCGCCGTGCTGGGCTCACCGCGCTGTGGAATAGGGGAGAGTTTGCGCGCCTCAAGGGCGCGCACGGTTTTCAGCACCAACTCGGCGCCCGGCTGCAGCATGGCATCGTGCAACTCGCCGGCGGTCATATCCGGGCCAATGGGCAGGCGGGTTTGGAAGTACAGATCCCCGGTATCAATTTCGTGTTGGATCCGGAACGTCGTCAGGCCGGTCTCTGTCTCACCCCGGATGATCGCCCAATTGATGGGGGCGGCACCGCGATACCTGGGCAGCAAAGAGGCGTGCAGGTTAATGGTGCCAAGGGGCGGCATATTCCACACCACCTCGGGCAACATCCGGAAAGCTACCACGACTTGCAAATCGGCCTGCAGGCCGCGAAGTGTCTCGACAAAGTCCGCCGCTTTCAAATTGCGGGGCTGCAAGACGGTCAGTCCGAGCTTTTGGGCATGGCGCTTGACAGGCGGTACCAGCAACTGCCTGCGACCACGTCCGCCGAGCTTGTCCGGAGCCGTGATTACGGCTGCTATTTCATATCCGGAGCGATACAATAAATCCAAACTCGGCACGGCGAATTCCGGCGTTCCCATAAATACGATGCGCATGGTCAAACGGTGTAGTGGCCCCGCACTTACTTGCTTTGCCAGGTTTTGGCTTTGCCCCTTTCTGCATTTGTCTAATGCAGGTTGGTGCTATTGGCCCGGTCCTTCGGGCAAGTAAGTGCGGGACGGTGTAGTGGTATAACGGTGTAG
>JALVEF010000212.1 GCA_027031185.1 Saprospiraceae bacterium | reverse complement strand
CGCCCAGGTGACAGTAACTCATGATGGTACCGTAGGTAGGGATAATGGGGTTGAGGGAGTCATAGCAACTACCTTCCGGATAGCCTGCTTCCGAGCCGCAGTCGTCTATTTGGGTATTGCCATTCGGGCCCCAGGCACAGGCATGGGTATGCGGCGAACCAAAGCAATGGCCCAGTTCGTGACAATTGACATTTAAATTCCAAGTATAAGTGGGATATACCGTCACGGTGGTGGACAGACTGGCCATGACCGCATACGGGCCTGAATTATTAATAGCATTGTACGTGGTACATAATACATTTACCCAGGCGATGCCCCTCCCAAGGACCGCGTGGTCAGCAATACACACAAAATGCCCTGATGGTTATCTTGCACCTGAGTGGCAAACAAATCCAGGGCTTCATCGGTAGAAGTCGCCCCGGTATAAGGATCCGAAGTATCCCAGATCACCAACTGAGATATCGTGAGTGGGATAGTCTCCTGGCTGTAAAACGTGCCGACTTCGTTGTAGAGCGAATAGACGTAGTTCTGGGTATTACTCACGCTGCTGCCGTTGTCCACATAAGTCTGATGATCGGCTTCTATATACAGGCCGACACAATTGGGCGTATTGGTGCGGGCAGACGGGGGCTGATGCGGGCGGATCTGCGGGCCGCCGGCATACAGCAAGTCTGTCTGACAGGTAGGAAACGGGCCGCGCCCCCTGACATCGGCCTCATCGTAAACGGAAAATACCTGCAGCTCTACCTGATCAATGCGGAAATCGCGCGTACCCCACACCACCAGGTCAAAGTCGTCTTCGTAAAAACTGGCAGTCACAATGGCATCCGGCTCACCGGCGAGGATGCCACGGTAAAATATGGCCTTGCTGGGTGTCAGCATCCGGCCGGTACCCGTTTGCAACACAAAGTCCGGGGACAGTAGTTCCACTTGATACAGTTCGGCTGTCACCGGCCCTTCGGGAGAAAGGAGATGAAGGTGCATCACCTTCGGTGATGCGTGGAAGAAGTCGCGGTAAGCGTCCGTGTCCACTTGCAGATACCGGGCCGTCTCGATCTTTTGCAAGTACTTATCGCGGTAGCGGTCGGCATCGGGATGGGGGTGTAAAAAGGCGATGTCAGGCGCCTGACGGGCACGGAGGTAAGCCATCGCCGTAGTGGCAATGATATTGGACTGCCCGAAAAGGCCGCTAGTCAGGGCAAACAGTGCGAGCAGGAGTAGAAACTTTTTCATGTGTGTTGCTTTTTGGTAACTGTTTTTCCAGATTGGATGAATGCAAAATAAGCCATTCTTTGCGGGCGCGCAAAGAATGTAGCCGGAAAACGGTCTATTGACGTCAGGCCGACAGGGGGCGCGGGTCAGTAAGTGACCAATTGGAGCGTATCCGTCCGGAGACGCACCTGGAGCCAACGGGCGAGTTTTTTGCGGCGCGCCGGGGACAAACGGCCTTTCAAGTCAATGAGGGCCACCGGGACGGTGTCCGCCCGGCCACCGTCCGTCTGTACTACTTCATCAAAGGCAAATCGCCGGACTTCGGGGTAGTTGATTTTCAGCTCGTCAAAAATCTGCCGGACCGGTTTATAGCGGCTTTTTTCCAGGCGCACGAGGCGTTCTTCCAGGATTTTGATCCGCCTGTCTTTGTCATGGATGACGGAATCCTGGCGCAAATACAAGTCTCTGATGATTTGGCTTCGCAGGTCTTTGTCGCGCTTGGAGAGTTTTTCGCTGAGGCCCTGATTGAGTTCGTGGACCACCAGATGGGTTCGAGCCAATCCCAGTGAGTCGAGCCGGCGGCGCCAACCGGTACGTTGGGCATTCGTGACAGGCGGCCCCAACACATTGAGCACCAGCTTGGATGAGTCATTGCCAAAGCTGGCTTCATACTTGATGACGGCGTGGCTCTGATCGCGAAAAGCCGTCCGAAGGAAGGCGTCCACGCGCTGCTTGAATACAGCTTCACGCACCACGCTGATGGCTACAAAGACACTGGGCAGGATGGTAATGAGCGCAACCAACACAATGGCCAAGCGTGCCCGGCGCTCGGTCTTTTCGTCCAAATATTGGCGCTTGGGAAATTTCAGATACCGTACCACGACCATCGTGGCCAGGGCGATAAAAATCCCGTTGATAAAGAACAAATACAGCGCCCCGAAAAAGAAAGGCCATTGGCCGGTGGCCAGGCCGTAACCGGCGGTACAGAGCGGCGGCATGAGCGCCGTGGCGATGGCCACGCCCGGTATGGCGTTGGAATAGCCCTCGCGCGTACTTACCACGATGCCGATAATCCCCCCAAACAGGGCGATCAACACGTCAAAGATGGTGGGACGCGTCCGCGCCAGTAGCTCGGACTGAGCCTCGTGCAAAGGTGTCAGGGAAAAGTACAGCGCGGAAGCCAGGACAGAGATGACGACGGCCACCAGCATATTGCGCGCCGAGTCCTTAAACAGGCCGATGTCATTGGTGCCCAGTGCCAGACCCGCACCCAAGATGGGCCCCATCAGCGGGGATATCAACATGGCACCGATGACCACCGCGGTCGAATTGACATTCAGCCCGACGGACGCTATCAAAATGGCAAATATCAAGGTCCACAAATTGGCCCCGCGGTAGTGGATGCCCGCCTTGATATCGTCAATGGCTCCTTTCCAATCGGTATCGTGATAGATGTTGAAGATGTCCTTCAGATACTGGACGAAGCTCTGCCAAACGGTGCTGAATTCCATGAAGTTGTGGTCCTTGGTCTTTTACAAAGGTACGAAATCAATTAAAATCACGGTGACTGTTTTGGCTCCCCTTGTTATTGCGCTATAATGGCCTTGTAGAATGGAGAATGGAGAAATGCCTATTTTATTCCATAAAAAAAGGAGCACTAAAACAGTTACCAGTGTTCATTCAACTCCTTTGGAGTTGTTGTCCTTCTTTTTCCGATGCCGGCGGCTGCGCCGCCGGCAATAAACGTTTGACCCCTTCGGGGTCATTTCCAGCTATTCTTATTTTTCCCCTTCGGGGATGCGGGCGCTTTACTTGTCCCGCACTTACTTGCCCCAAAAAAAAGATAGCAACAGACCTCTATCATGCAACAAGCATAAGCGGAAGGACCAAAGCTTTAATCCGGCAAAGCATGTAAGTGCGGGACGGCAAAACCGCTATACCGTTACACCGCTATACCGTCTCTTACTTGCCCAAAAAAGATAGCAACAGACCTCTATCATGCAACAAGCATAAGCGGAAAGGGGCAAAGCCAAAACCAGGCAAAGCAAGTAAGTGCGGGACCGTTAAACCGCTAAACCGCTAAACCGCTAAACCGTCCCGCACTTACTTGCCCTTAGTGCGGAGTAAATGGCCTTCATCATACAAAAAGCCTGAGCGGAAGGACCAAAGCTAGAATCTGGCAAAGCAAGTAAGTGCGGGACTTGCTTGCATTGCTTGCATTGCTTTGCTTTGCCTTGCATTGCCGTCGGCTTTAGCCGACGGAAC
>JALVEF010000211.1 GCA_027031185.1 Saprospiraceae bacterium | reverse complement strand
GAGCGTGTCCGCATCCGTCGAGTCGGCATTGATGCCGAGCCAGGACAGTTGCTGCCAGGCCGATGCCGGACCGATCGGCTTGGTGGCGATGGTGCCTGTAGGGCTCTTTGCAGAAACAAAAACTTGGGTGTAAATAGTACCCTGTTTATCCGGGGCAATATCCTCCTCGACCTTACCCTCCCCTTTGCGGAACACAAACGTATAAGGTACTGATCCGAGACTCTCCAACTGCCGCACAAACTCCGCCCCCTGATATTCCAGCTGGGAGAAAATATTGCGTCCCAAATTTACGGAGTCCTCCGCCCACAACTCGGGATGAAAATCCTGGGTCGAATCTTTTAATACCGAGAATACAAAAACCCAACTACCATCCGGTATCGTATCCACAAATTTCATCACCAGGTCGCGTTCACTCTCTGTATTCGTCGGAAAGGCAAATACATACGATCCGGATGGATTCACACTGCCGTACAAACCACCAGCTGGATTATACATATCATTGCCCGTAGTCTTATCAACGACATAGAAAGCAAGTCCAGATGATAAAAAATTCCAAGGTCGCACTGAAGCTGCCGCCGTCTCAAAATTATAAGAAAACACCGGCGGGTCATCGGGGTGATTCACCTTATTGGTCAACGAAAGAAAAAAGCCCAATTCGTCAAATTCCAAATCTTTCGGCTGCAAAATCTTCAAATGGTCAAAGCGGTCCTTTAATAACTGATAGTAGTGTGACTGGCGCCAACCGCTGATCGTGTCCGGTGTCGTCCAAAACGAACTGTTCGCCCAGCTATACCCGAAATCCGGGCTCGTGCTGTCCGGGCTGATACGCCAGTAGTACACCGTCGAGTCTTGCCACGCCACCGGTGGTACCCACTTGATCAATCCTCCTTTTTGCGTCACGGTGTGGGTCATCAGCAAAGGAGAGTTAAAAAGCTCCGTAGTATCCAACTGGATCACATAGCGCGCATCCTGCGCGAAGGCATCCACAGTCGAGGCCACCAACTGCACCGGATTTTGCGTCGAGGCGATGCCAAACTCCGGCGGCACCAGCGGATACGTCGTGTTGTCCGTGATAAAGAAAACATAACCGGCCGCACCCAAATCGTTATTTTGCTCTGCATAAGGCGCCGGCACTTCGGCAATGGCATCCGGCGCGTCAACGGTGATTTGCAAGCGATTTGGTCCCAAGGCGATCTTTCCCGGATTCGGCCAGTCAAAGTGAATCACTGTGCGATACGCCTTCGCCAAAATCTTTTTGGACAGCGTCCTGTACAAGTCGCCACCAGGCAAATAATGCTGTAGGCGCACTTCGACCGAGTCTGTCACCTGTGTACCGAGATTGAGCACCGGAATAGTCAGATGCAGCGTATCGCGGCGGGCCGGTACGGGTTGCACGCCCAAGTCAAGCGCACCGGCGTCAAGCGTCACATCCGGGCCCGACACGGGGCCGATCCGCACCGCCGGATCGCCGTTGAGTAGAAAATGCTCGCTGATCTTCCGGAATTCGGAGTTGGCGGGCTGTCCGGCATAAGAAGCAAACGTCTGACGCAGGGCCTCCCCGATAGCAATGCCCGGCTGGGCACCAAATGTCTCATAAAGCCGCCGCCCAAAAGCACCGAGCGAAGAGATATAGCCTACGCTTGTCCCGGCCACAAAGCCAATGGCCCCCTTGTCCTCATACAGGACGAAACGCTCCGAAATCCCCTTTTGGGTGGAAAAAATATTGCCCGAATAACAGCCGAGCGATAGCATCACCGGATACTTACCTGCATTGTGGTAGGCTTCGACATTCTCGATGTTGTAGTCAAATGTCCCGGGGGACGAATGGCCGAAGATGGATAGAAAGCTAGCGCCATCGTTGATGGCGGCAAAGATTTCCTGCGGCACGTCCTGCTGCACCGGATCGTTGACATCTTTGAAAAACGACACCACATCGCCTGCCAACGGCGCTTCTCGCACGGCATCCGCCATATTGTTCAGGTGGTATTTAATAGCCGTCTTTTCCGTCGCCGTAGCGCCGCCACCCAGGTGGATAAACTTTTTTTTCCAGGCGCGCAATGCCGGCGTTTGTTCACCTACCTCCCGCTGATTGGCCTCCAGCGATTGGATCTTATCCAGGTAGAGCTTCACCTCGGCCGGCGACGTGACGGCCAGCCGGCCCATGCTCATCACCGGCACGGGATCGTCCTTGCGCGTCACAAACAAATTGTCCCCGCCCGGATTGCCAAAAGCCGGGATGAGCATCGCGTGCGCGATCTCATCAGGATTGGGATGCAGCTTTACGCGGTCATAGGCCAGACCCTTGCCGATGATGTACAAGAAACGCGCCTTATCCCACTGCTTGACCGCCCAATGCACCATATTGCGTATTCCGAGCGGCGACAGCCGAACCCCGTATCCAAACTGATCATAGACCTGCTCAATATCCACCACCAGTGGCGCAAAGCCACCTCCGTCCATTGAGGCGCGGTAATCAGCATACGCCTGGACGGGATTTTGCCCCATACCGTCATCAAACAGACGCCGGTGACTGATGATGAGATAGTCACTGTTGGCTCCGCTATAGTCCGAAAAAACCACCTGTTTAAAATCCGGTGGTGAAAGCGCACCCGTAGCAGACACCAGTACCAGCTTACGCGGTGCAGTGACGGGCGACAAACGAAAACAAGCCACCTGACCTTTCATCTTGCCAACCAAACGCTGCCCGTTGGCCTCATCATACAACACCGGCGGCCCGCCGTCAAGATGGACACCCACGATTTCCAAATACGTATCGCCCGTCTGTGACAACTCAAATGCCACTTGATCCACATCATCAAATGCAAACGTGCGCGGATACCGGAGTGACACGTAAGCCACGCGCACCCGGTCCAGCTGATTGTTATCGTTGGTCAGGCCCTTCAACTTCAATTGGACCGTGCCGGCCAGATCGGCGGCCGGCACATCTATCAACTGGTCACGGACCGCCCAGCCATTGTACTCATCCGTCAGGATGAGTCCGTTATTCAAATAAATCTCCTGGTGATGATCACTCCCCCGCCCCGCATACCGGATATGAATTTGGCCGTCCGGCCCGCCCGTATAGGCATTCGAAGGGGCGAAGGTGAAGATATGGGCCGTTTTCAGATAAGTGGAAAAGCCCTCGGCCTCATCAAAATGCGAGGCCTTGCTCCCACTGCCATACTCCCGCTTGCTCCAATAATCGGTAAAATGGCGCTCCACCGTATCCATAAAAAAAGGTACCGGCGCCGGGTGGTTGAGCGTGTCATTGGCCTCTGTCGTATAGCGAAGTCCGCCGCTGCCCGCCGTCCAGGTCAGGAAATACGCCGAAGTATCATTGAATAGACTGCTATACGGATCCAGCATATCCGCCGGATTCCGAAACAAAAAACTGTCCAGTTCCGCACGATTGCGCCGCCCGACAAAGCCCACATAGTCGGTATCAGCCAAGGTCCCCGTCGTGCTCACATACAGCGG
>JALVEF010000210.1 GCA_027031185.1 Saprospiraceae bacterium | reverse complement strand
CCATGATTATAGCATCAAAGCACAAGACTTCGACTGCGGGGGGAAGGCAAAATAACAGGAGTAAATCAGAAATTAATCTTTAACGTATAAAAATTTTTCCGTAATAAATTTCTGAATATTAAAAATAGTCGTATCTTTGTAAAACACTACTATTACACGTTTCGGATGCGCTATCATCATCTAACATACAATCAACGCTTTTTTTACGCTCCATTCTTTGGGAGGATTTGTGACGTTGTTGTATTTTGTACGTCCTTATTAAGAAGGCAGAAGGCAGAAGGCAGAACAGCCTTTTAAGCATCCTTTACTCTATACATTGGACTAATTTAACTTTCTTTCCGGATAATATTCGAGATTTAAAAACTTTTGAGGAGGGCATCTGCTTGCATTTCCGGTGGCGCAGCTCCCCTCCGTTTTGGTGAAGTTAATACCAGGATTATCCTCCTTTTGATCTATTGATTTATTATTTTCTTTACCAAAAAAATTATTATTATGAAAAAATTTAGTATCGTTAGCTTATTCGCTATATCCGCCTTAATGATGTCCTTTACTACAAAACAATCAAAAGCGGATGCTCCTGAGACCATCATTCATACTCTTTCCAACAGTCAATATCTGACTCAGGTATGGGATGATGGCTCAGATTGCGAAATTTGGTTTGAAGAGGATAGAATAGTATATGAAAGTAATTGTTAACCTTAACCCGAAATTACGGTTAGGAATATTAATATTCCTGACCGTAATTTTATTAATAAATACACTTCATCGATGACTACTAAATGCTATTTACTATTATATATTTTGATACAAATCAATTCAGGAATAAATGCACAATTTTTGCAGGTCAACTATTACAGAAAACTTGCACTGGACAGTAGAATTAGAAATTCGTTGTCAACCGAAAAACTGAGTAAGATCGAAAAAAGTGCTGAGAAAACAGCATCCTATTATAGCTTGACCATTTGTCCAACCTACGCCTACTGGCAGTTTGACAGCATTCGTTGGGATTGCTTAATCGGTCTTGAGAGCAACGAAAGGCCCATAGATTTTCTCCAATATGACACCTCCGGTATAAAAATCATGAAATTCCACTTTGATCCCAAAGCGCAATATTACTTAGAGACTTATGAAATACCCCATTGGCCCATGCAATGGGATATCGATTTTAATCGTAGTAAAATGATATTGGGTTACAAATGCTATTCCGCTAAGTACAAAGGGAAGCGAACGATATCAGAGGTATGGTTTACCCCCGATATTCCTACTAAATTTGGCCCGGAAGCCCTAAATGGTTTACCTGGATTGGCACTGGAATTTCGAACATTTATAGCAAGATATACCGCTGTAGCTATCTCATCCATATCACCTCATTTATGCCCTCAAATTCCAGCTATAAATGTGAAACTAATTAATCATAAGGAATACAATGATTTATGGCGCAGTTATGATTATAGCATCAATGGGCAAGACTTCGACTGCGGGGGATTTACAAAATAGCCAAAGTGAAAAAGAGAAGCACCATTCATCCCCTCACTATTTCTGTTTCCAAAAAGACATTTTCTTTATCTGTAAAATCACACCATTTCGTCTATCTTTGATTTATTGACCGAACTCAGTGCCCATAGCAAACCCGCTATCATGAAAATAAAATTATTGCTCATTTTGACGATTCTCTTAATCAGCAGTATCAACACCGATGCGATAGGACAATCAATCAGGGTGAGCTATAGAGAAAAAATTAAATTTTGCAAACGGATTGAAGATGCACTTCCGATGGAACAATTATCAAAGATGGACAGACTCGCGAAAAACTCTGTATCTTACTACAGCTTGACTATTTGTCCGAAGTACAGCTATTGGCAATTTGACAGTATTCGATGGAATTGCTCTATAGGCCTACCGAGTAATGACCGCCCCATAGACTACCTGCAATACGACACCTCTGATATAAAAATCATGAAATTCGACTTCGATCCCAAAGGGCAGTATTATCTTGCGACACATGATGTACCCCGTTGGCCCATGCAATGGGATATCGATTTCACCCGAACCAAGATGATACTGGGTTATAAATGTTTTTGGGCCAAATACAAATGGGAAAACAAAATGATGATTGAAGTATGGTTTGCCCCTGAAATTCCCACCTCATTTGGACCTAAAGATCTAAATGGATTACCGGGATTGGTACTGGAATTCACAACGATTTCTAATCAATATATTGCTGAAAACATTTCCTCCATATCGCCTGATTTGTGCCCGGAGATTCATATTGAGGAAGTAAAAAAAATAAATCTAGAGGAGCGGAATAATTTATATATGAACCATGATTATAGCATCAAAGCACAAGACTTCGACTGCGGGGGGAAGGCAAAAAAAACGAAGTAGTGTATGCAAGAATACTCCTCAAAATTAGAAATGTTTCTTTTGGTCTATCTTTGTTTTTATTGATCGAACTCCTTGAACCATAGCAAACCCGCTATCATGAAAATAAAATTATTGCTCATTCTGACGATTCTTTTACTCAGCAGTATCAACACCGATGCGATAGGACAATCTATACGAGTGAGCTACAGAAGAAAATTCAAGCTTTGTAAACAATTCAGAGATGCTATGCCGGTAGAACAACTTATAAAGTCAGATAGAAGTGCAAAGAGCGTAGTGTCACATTACACCTTGACCATTTGTCCGAAGTACAGCTTTTGGCAATTTGTAAGTATTCGGTGGGATTGTTCTATAAGCCTTCGCGAGAATAATCGCCCGATGGACTACATCCAATACGATAGCACTGAAGTAAAACTGATGAAATTCCATTTTGACCCAAAAGAGCAATATTATCTAGAGACGCATAATATGCCTAATTGGCCCATGCAATGGGATATCGACTTTAGTCGCACCAAAATGATACTGGGACATAAGTGTTATTGGGCTAAGCCTAAGAAGAAATATCCATACGTCTTAGAAGCATGGTTTGCCCCTGATATTCCCACGTCATATGGCCCGGAAGCCCTAAATGGCTTGCCGGGATTGGCATTGGAATTCACGACAATGACCTCCCAATATATAGCTGAAAGTATATCCTCCGTATCGCCTGAATTGTGCCAGGAGATTCATATTGATGAAGTAAAAAAGATCAATCTAGATGAGCGTAATAATTTATATATGAACTATGATTATAGTATCAATGCACAAGACTTTAAATGCGGAGGATATACGAAAAAACAATAGCTTTAAAGACACATCTAATGTCGGGACACAAACATCAAAAGATCTTACCGGTATTATTAGGATGGATATTGCTATGTATAGCCACTTCCTCCTTCGCTCAGCGGTCGCTATCCATCACCTTCAAATCCGCAGCGGACAGCACTCCTGTCAAGGGCCTTGTCGTACAGTTATTTGAAGACAGCCGACACGCACAAATCAAGAACATCTTATTGACGGATAAAACGGGGAAGGTTAAGATGACTTGGGGAAAAGCGGATAGCCT
>JALVEF010000209.1 GCA_027031185.1 Saprospiraceae bacterium | reverse complement strand
AAAACACCATGTCGGACATGCTGATCAAAATCTTCCTGTGGATTGTCATCGCCCACTTTGTCTTTGGGATCGGCTATTTGATCTATAAGCTCATGCCCCGCAAAAAGGACAAGGATGACGATTAGTCAATTAAAAATTAAAAATGAAAAATTAAAAATATCCCGCACTTACAGTTTGATGGTCCATGGTCAACGGTCCAAGGTTCATGGTAGTAGCAGGGGGATGTGCGGGGCAAACTCAACGCGCTCCGACAGGAGCGCAATTTAACGCGACAGCGATTCAACACGAAGTATTCAACATCCCGCAATTACTTGCCCCAAAAGCGGAGCAACAAATAACACACTTCAAGCAAAAAGCCTATGCGGAAGGACCAAAGCTAGAATCTGGCAAAGCAAGTAAGTGCGGGACCGTTACACCCTATCAACGCGAAGCGTTGAGCGCCGTTGACCCTTGACCGTTGACCGTTCACCGTAAACATGTACCTTAGCGTTTATGTTTATGTGACAAACCAGACAGCTATGTCCGACAAGATGGATCCGACCCACGATTCCGGAGACATTCTCAGCCTGACGGGAATGTATCGCGAGTACTTCCTGGATTATGCCTCTTACGTGATACTGGAGCGGGCCGTGCCGGCCGTCGAAGATGGATTTAAGCCTGTCCAACGGCGTATCCTTCACGCCATGAAAGAGATGGACGACGGCCGCTTCCACAAAGTGGCCAACATCATCGGCCAGACCATGCAATACCACCCGCATGGCGATGCCGCCATCGGTGATGCACTCGTCAAACTCGGCCAAAAAGGCTTGCTCATTGATACGCAGGGCAACTGGGGCGATCCGCGTACCGGTGACCGGGCGGCTGCCCCAAGATATATCGAAGCGCGCCTGACCAAGTTTGCCCTGGAAGTGGCCTTCAATCCGGATACCACGGAATGGCAACTCTCGTATGACGGGCGCAAGCGCGAACCGGTGCATCTGCCCATGAAGTTTCCCTTGCTCCTGGCTATGGGGGCCGAAGGTATTGCCGTGGGCTTGTCCACCAAAATACTGCCGCACAATTTTGTCGAGCTGATCAAGGCCTCTATCGCAATGCTCAAGGGACGCCGGATGAAACTCCTGCCGGATTTCCCGACCGGCGGCCTGATGGATGCATCCGCTTACAACGACGGCAAACGCGGCGGTAAGGTCCGCATCCGCGCCCGCATGCACGCACCGGACAAGAAAACCATCGTCATCACCGAACTGCCTTACGGGGTGACCACAACGGCACTCATTGACTCGATCGTCAAAGCCAACGAAAAGGGCACCATCAAAATCAAACGGGTGGTGGACAATACCGCCAAGAATGTGGAAGTAGTCGTCGAACTGCAGCCCGGCACCTCACCCGATCTGACGATTGATGCCTTGTATGCCTTTACCTCGTGTGAAGTGTCGGTCTCGCCCAATGCCTGTGTAATACTGGACAACAAACCGCGCTTTTTGTCGGTCACCGAATTGCTGAAATATTCTACTGAGGCGACCAAAGAACTGCTCCGCCGCGAGCTGGAGATCAAAAAGCGGGCTTTGCAGGAAAAACTGCACTTTGCCAGTCTGGAAAAGATCTTTATTCAGGAGCGCATCTATCGGGATATCGAGACGTGCGAGACGTGGGAACAGGTGCTGGATGTCATCCGCGCCGGCCTGTCCAAATACGTGGTGACTCCATCGGAAAAGCCCAAAAAATCAGACAAGCGCCTGCGGCTGTTGCGGGATATCACCGAAGAAGACATCATCCGCTTGACGGAAATCAAGATCAAGCGCATCTCCAAGTACAATATCTTCAAAGCCGATGAGCGTATCAAGGCACTGGAGGATGAACTGCGCCAGACCCAGCACGACTTGGACCATCTGACGGACTTTGCCATCGCCTATTTTGAGAAGATTCTCGAGAAGTACGGCAAGGGGCGGGAGCGCAAGACGGAAATCACCACGTTTGACAGTATTGAACGGACGCAAGTGGTGGCTGCCAATGCCAAACTCTACGTCAATCGCAAAGACGGCTTCGTGGGCAAGTCCATGCGGCGGGATGAATTTGTCACGGACTGCTCGGATCTGGATGATATCATCGTCTTTCGCAAAGATGGTAAGATGGTCGTCACGCGCATTGCGGACAAGACCTTTGTCGGCAAGGACATCATACACGTGGCGGTCTGGAAGAAGGGGGATGAGCGTACGACCTACAACATGCTGTACACCGATGGCAAGGATGGTAAGACACGGGCCAAGCGCTTCCACGTCACGGCTGTCACGCGTGACAAAGAATATGACCTGACCAAGGGCAATCCCCGATCCAAAGTAGTCTATTTCTCCGCCAATCCCAACGGAGAGGCAGAGATCGTCAATATCCAGCTCTCCCCACACTGCAAAGCGCGCATCAAATCATTTGACTTCGGCTTTGATGATATCGAAATCAAAGGACGCGGCGCCCAAGGCAATATCGTCACCAAATATCCGGTGCGCAAGGTGACCATCAAGGCAGAAGGACAATCCAGCTTGGGTGCTATCTCCATTTGGTACGATGATACAACCGGACGACTCAATACGGATAAGCGGGGCATCAAACTCGGTGACTTTGACACCGGAGAGTTGATCTTGCACATTATGAAAGACGGGACGTACCGGCTTACCAATTTTGACTTGACCAACCGCTACGATATCAACAATACGCTCATAGTGGAGAAGTTTGACCCGTTTGGTGTAGTCAATGCGATCTATTTCGATGGCCACAAGGGATGGACCATGGTCAAGCGCTTCCAAATCGAAACGACCACGCTCAATCAGACCTATAAGTTTATCACGGACCACCCCAAATCCAAGCTGCTCTTTGTGGCGACGGGTGAGGATGTGATCGTCTCCTATAAACTCCGCGCCAAAAATAAGACGCTCGAAGGACGGATTAATTTATCCGATTTTATGGGGGTCAAGGGCTGGAAGGCCGTGGGCAACAAACTCAGCGACCGCAAACTCATCAAGGTCAACCGCATGGAGCCGGGTACCCAGGCCAAACTCTTTGAGGATGAGGTGCCGGACGAAAAGCCCAAGCCCAAAGCTGCCTCAAAGCCCAAGCCGCGCAAGAAAAAGCCGGCCAAATCCGTTGAGAAGCCATCCAAAAAGTCCAACGGACTCAAACCGGGGGACACGATTGAGTTTGATCTTTGATCGCCCCGTCGAAAAACTATTCTGTGAAAAAAATCCTTCTTGCCTGCCTGGTGTGTCTCGTGACGGGCGCCACGGCCCAATCCTATATCTCGGCCGGGGGGCTGCGCCTGGGCACAGGCGTCGGCTTTACGTTTCAGCAAAAGGTGGCGCGGCGCACCACCATAGAAGCCATCATCAACTCCAGCTTTCGTAAAGACCGGATTCAGCTGAGTCTATTGGGTGAACAGCATTTCCCGCTGTTGTCGCGGCGCTTCAACTTTTATTTGGGAGCCGGGCCGCATAAGTCCTGGAATCTGGACGGCGAGGCGACATCATCTGATCCCTTCGGGGTGAGCTTTGTGATGGGAGGTGAAATGACCATCCGGCGGCTGATCCTGTCGTATGACTTTAAGCCTTCGATTAATTTTCAGGGGGAAAAGGTCCTGGACTTGCATACGGCGCTGTCGCTCCGCTACGTATTTTACCGCAAGACCTTGCGCGAGCGCATGAAGGCCAACCGCGAGCGGCGGAAAAGGCGGCGCGCCCGCAAGCGCAAGAAGCGACAACGGGAGCGCGACAAGCGCAAGGATGGATCCGGCTTTCCCTGGCCTTTCCGCAAGGATTAGGTGCTCAGGCCACCGCAGCAGTCTCCCCGGGCGGGCAAGATATCTTTTCCAACAATTTTTTCCAGGAGGGCCAGTGATAGTAGCGCTTCATCCTGAACAGGAGGAAAGCAATGAGCAAGATAGTGGACAGAATCATGCCGTCGGGGTTGGCATCTGTATTGTGGATGAGTGCCGGCGTCTTCAGAGCAGAATCCTGATAGGAGACGATGGTCGCCGAGTAGAAGTTGTTGGCAAAGTGAAAGCCGAGGGGAATTTCCAGGCTGTCGTCCATCACGGCTATGATGGCGAAAAAGAGACCGATCATAAAGTAGTACGCCATCATCTTGGAGGCGCCGTAGGCCTGTACTTCGGGGTTTTGGCCGTGGAGAAGCGCAAAGAGTATGGACGTAATCAGGACGGCCGGCCATTTGCGGCGGGTCGCCAGACCAATGCCCTGCATCCAGTAGCCCCGGATGAAGATTTCTTCAAACGAGGTCTGAATGGGCAGCAAGGGGATGGTGACGAGCAAAAGGGTGAAGAATTTGGCGGGTTGGAAGTTCCACGAATAGGCGCCGGGATTGAAAGCGTAGCTGACGGCTTCGAGAACGGCCATGAGGACAAACCAAAAAAGGAAGGCACCGCCGATGCGCCGCCAGCGCACGGGTCGGCGTGGGGTGATGAGCGATGAGAAGCGCTTTTGGTGCAAGGTCTTGACCATCAGGTACAGGGCGCCCAGGCCAAAGGCAAACTGGAGCAGCATGAGCGCGAGGATGAGGTTAGGGTCCACATCCAGACCGCTAAAATCCAGTGCGCGTATTTGGCGCTGTATCTCTTCGGGGTCGGATGTGGATTGTCGCATGCTGATGGCGAGCATGGTGACAAACGGGATACCGCCGAGTATCATGGCGCCGATGACGACTACTGTGGCCAATATATAGTACCAGGCGGAGTTGTTGCCTTCGCGGCAGGCGTGGGAGAAGAACATAGTCGTTTGGTTTATTCCTGGCAAAGATAAGACCGTAGTCAATTAATCATGTAAAATGGTTGAATACTTCGTGTTGAATACGCCCCTATCGGGGCGTGTTGAACTGCGCTCCCGGCGGAGCGCGTTGAATTGGCCCGCACTCACCTGCTTCCAAATAAATGAAGTACCAGGCCTATTTTGCCGGCAGGCGCCGGCAAAATAGGCCTGGTCTTTTCTAACCGCTATACCGCTATACCGCTACACCGTTATATCTTTGTCGGGAAACAGGTCGGGGAGGGGGATTTGGGTGCGCATCATGTCGTCCAGGGTCTCGGCCCGGCGGATGAGATGGGCCTTGCCGTCAAGTATCAGGACTTCGGCAGGGCGGGGCCGCATGTTGTAGTTGGAAGCCATCGAGAAGGCATAGGCACCGGCATTGAAGATGGCCAGGATGTCGCCTTCGCGGATCTCGGCGATGGGCCGGTCTATGGCAAAGGTGTCGGTCTCGCAAATGTAGCCGACGACGTTGTAAATGCGGGGCTTGCCGTGGGGATTGGACAGGTTGACGATGTGGTGGTAGGCGTCGTAAAGCATAGGGCGGATCAGGTGGTTGAAACCGGAATTGACGCCGGCAAAAACGGCGGCGGTGGTCTGCTTGACCATATTGGTGCGGACGAGAAAGTAGCCGGCACGGCTGACAAGGTATTTGCCGGGCTCGAGCATGAGGGTCAGGTCTTTGCCGTATTCCTTGCAAAAGTCGTTGAATCGGGCGGACAGACGCTGCCCGATGGTCTCGATGTCGGTCTCGATGTCGTCGGGACGGTAGGCTACTTTGAAGCCGGAACCGAAGTCTATGTACTCCAGGTCGTCGAAGGCCTTGGCCGTGTTGAACAGGATTTCAGTGGCGGCGAGGAAGACGTCGGGGTCCAGTATGTCAGAACCGGTGTGGATGTGGACGCCTTCGACGCGCAGGTCAAGCCGCTTGACGAGACGCAGCACGTGCGGCAGTTGGTGGATGGAGATACCAAACTTGGAGTTGATGTGTCCGACGGAAATCTTGCGGTGGCCGCCGGCAAAGACGTGGGGGTTGAACCGGAGACACACCGATGCGCCGGGGAATTCAACGCCGAAACGCTCCAATAACGGGATGGCGTCGATATTCACGCGCACGCCTAAAGCGTGCGCAAACTTAATCTCTTCAAAAGATACGGCACTGGGGGTGAAGATGATTTGGCGGGGCTCGAATCCGGCTTGCAAACCGGCTTCGACTTCATAAATGGAGACACAGTCCAGGCCGGCTCCCAGGTCGCCGAGCAGCTTCAGGATGTTGATGTTTTGGAGGGCTTTGACGGCGTAGTTGATGCTGAGGGCGGGGACGTCGAAGGCGCGTACCATGCGGGTGTAGGCGTCCCGGATGACTTGGGCGTCATAGACGAACAGAGGCGTGCCGTGTTGGTGTACTACTTCCAGGGGATCGGCACCGGAGGGGAGCCGATAGCCGTCGGGACTTAGTTTCATGGGCGTTGTGTGATTTTGGTCAGGTGTCGGTTCATTGTTCGAAGATGATGTCCACGGGGATGCCGGCTTCGTTGAGGCGGTCGAGGTCACGTTGGAGCTCGGGACCGATTATGCCTTTTTCGGCGACGAGTTTGGCGACGGCCTCGTAGTCACCATCGCCTTGGAGGGTGAGGATGCGTGTGGAGAGTTTGTCCATGGCCTGCTCGAACTTGTCGAAATCAATTTTGTAGGTGCCGGTGGCAGGGTCTTTGGCGAAGGCGCCTTGTTCTTTGAAGAAATTGAAGCGGATCATATTGGCCTTGCCGTGTGCGGATGCGGAACCGAAGCGGACGGAGCGGAAGATGCTGGCCATAAAGGTGGTGTAGTAGGAGCGGATGTCGCCCTTGATTTCGCCTTTTTTGTGTAGCTGGCGGACCATAAATAGGCCGAGCATGTCGGCTTTTCCTTCTTCGAGAGCGGAAGCGTGCTGTTTGAGTGCCTTGCGGACGGGTCCGCGGCCGTTGATGGTGTTTTTGATGCCGAGACCGTGGGCGACTTCGTGGAACATGGTGTTGGCGAAGAAGGCATCGAAGTCAATCCACTTGCGTTGGTCGGGATGGATGAGCACATTGGCGATGGGGACGAGGATTTTCTCGAACTTGGCGCGCATGACGTTTTTGAGTTGGAGGCGGCGGGTGCCTTTGGCGAGTTGGATTTTTTCGTCATTGGGGAGGTTGACGGCGATGGTTTTGGAACCGGCATTGCAGTCGCCGGCATAGTAGATGGCGTCGTAGGCGTTGAGTTCGGTGTCGGTGCCGGGTTTTTCTTTTTTGTAACGGGGTGGGACGGGTAGGCTTTGCTGGAGTTCGGGGAGGAATTTGGCGTAGCGTGCCAGGCGCTTGCTCCAGTCCATGTCTTTGACGAGGATGTAGCAGGCATGGGAAGCCTTGTAGCCGAAGAGTTGGTCTTCGTAGGTCTCAATGGGGCCGACGATGACGTCAATGTGGTTGGTCTTCATGTCGAGCCAGGCGACATCGCTGTCGTGGTAGTCGTCGGTGGCGAGGGCCCGGGCGCGGAGCTTGAGATAGTGTTTGAGCTGGGGATTTTGGGCGATGCCGGCGGCTTCGTCGAGGAGCTGGACGGCGCGGGCGGTTTGTTCTTTGAAGAACTGGTGATAGGGGATGGCGATGAGCTTGCCGGTGCTGTCGCGGCGGATCATGGTGTAGAGGCTTTCCTTGCCGGGTAAGTCGGCTTTGTCAAATTCTTCTTTGGTCATGTCGGCGGGGTAGAAGTTGGCGCCGGGGGGCTTGGGGCCGATACCTTCGATAAAGGGCTTGTTGCCGTCAAGACGGTCCCAGGGTCCGTAGTTGATGATGGCAAACTTCCGGGCGTCGGGGTCATTGATGGATTGGAGGAGGCTGTCTTTGTTGCCGTAAGCTTCGTACCAAAAGATGTCGTCCATGATGCGGGCGACTTCTTTGAGCTTGGCGATGAGCTTTTTCTCGTTGTCGTTGAGTTTTGTCTGGTCAGTGGTGAGCTTGAATGTGTCGTACTTGGCCAGGAGTTTTTTGTATTTGGACGGTGCCGGGGAGGTGTTTTTTGCCGGCTGGTCGGATTGGTTTTGGCAGGCGCCCGGGAGCAGGGCGGCAAGGAAGAGAAGGAGCAGAATTCGATTCATGGCTTTAGTTCTGTTGGTTTTCGAGTTTTTTGAGTAGTTCTTCTTTTGCTTTGATTTGGGCTTCGAGAGCTTGAAGGCGTGCTTCGGCGGCCTTTTGCTTCTCGAGGAGGGTGTTGATTTGTTTGGCGGTTTGTTCTTTGACGGCGTTGATTTGTTCTTTGGCGTTTTGTTTGGCTTTAAAGATGTCGTCGGCGGTTTGTTCCTGGGTGGCGAGGATTTCGTTGAGCGAGTTTTTGCGGGCGTCGGCTGCTTCCTGGTTGTATTTGCGGATTTTTTCGTCGGCTTGCTGGCGTGCAGCGGCGATGGCGGCCTCGGTTTCTTTGCGGACGGCTTCGATTTCTTTGAGTGCAGCGGCTTTTTCGGCTTGTAGTTGGGCGTTGAGTTCGTCGAGTTCTTTTTGGTGCTGTTGTTTGACTTTTTGGATGGCGGTTTGGGTTTGCTGGTTGATGGTTTCTACTTCGCGCATGGCTTGTTCCTGTGCTTCGACGATGTCTTTGGCGGCTTTGAGCTTGGCTTGGCTGACTTGTTCTTCGATCTGTTTTTGGGTGTCTTGGAGCTGTTTTTGGAGTTCGTTTTTGCGTTTGGAGGTCTGCTCTTCGATGGCTTTGATTTGTTGGGCGGCCTGTTGTTGAGCTTGGGCGATTTGTTGGGTGGCCTTTTGCTGCTCCCGTGCGACTTGTTTGTGCAATTCGGAAATTTTGTCCTGCGCCTGTTTTTGGGCCTTGGCGATTTCCTGCGCGGCGCGCTGGCGAGCCTGTGCGACTTGCTGTGCGAGTTGTTGTTCGGTTTGGACTTGTTCTTTTTTGATTTGAGCGATTTTTTGGGCGGCTTCTTGCTGGTATTGAGCGATGAGGTCAGCGGCCTTTTTCTTGGCGTTGACGACATCTTGAGCGGTGAGCTGTTTTTCCTTTTTTTGTTTTTCTTTGATTTGAGCGATTTGTTCGGCGGTTTGTTGTTGTATTTGCTTGAGTTTTTGGTCGGCTTTGGCCTTGGCTTGTTTGATTTCGTTGGCGTATTCTTGTTTTGCTTTTTGGACGGACTGGTTGTAAGCCCGGACGTTGGAAGCTTGTTGTTTTTTGGCTTCGGCAATGGCTTGGTCGGCCTTTTTCTTGGCTTGGATGACGGCGGCGGCGACGGCCTGTTTGATGGAGTCCATTTTGGCCTTGGCGCGCTGGATGGTGATTTCGGTTTCGCGGTTGATTTGGTCAATTTTTTGTTGAGCTTTTTTGCGTGACTCGGCCACGGAAAGGGAAATAGCTTCGATTTGCTGCTGGCTTTTTTCTTTGGATTGCTTGATTTGGTTGGCGAGTTCTTGTTTGATTTTTTCGATGGAACGTTTGGCTTCGGTTTTGGAGACGACGACTTCGTTGGCGATTTTTTGTTTTTCTTGTTCGGCTTTTTGACGCTCGGCGGCGACGGATTGGCGGATTTTGTTGATTTCTTCGGTGGCGTTTTTGCGAGCTTGGGCGATTTGATTGGCGAGGTCGTTTTTGATTTGGGCGAGTTTTTCACGCATTTGTGCGATTTCCTGAGTGTGTTCGCGCGCGAGGGCAGCCCTTTCTTCGGCGAGTTTGCGTTTGTATTCGGCCAGTTCGATGGCGATTTTCTGTTTTTCGATGGCGGCTTTTTCTTTCAGGCGAGCGATTTCGTTGGCTTGTTTTTCTTCGGTTTCGAGGATGATTTGGGCGGCGGAAGCCTTGGACTGGGCGACTTCTTTGGCGGTAGCTTCGGAAGATAATTTGGCCTTTTCGCGAGCCTTGCGGACGGCTTCGGCAGATTCCTTGCGGATTTTCTCGATCTCGAGCTGTGCGGTCTCTTTGGCAGATGCGACTTCGTCGGCGTACTGAGTTTTTGCTTTTTCGAGTTCTTCTTTTGCTTTTTGGATTTCTTCAGCGGCTTTTTTGCGGATTTCGGCGATTTGCCGGGCAGTTTCGAGTTTGATTTTTTGGATTTGCTCGGCAGCCTGTTGGCGAGCTTCCATGACGTCGGCGGCGATTTTTTCGGTTTCGGTTTTGGCTTTTTTGCGTGCTTCGGCGACCATTCTGGCGACTTCTTCGCGAGTTTTTTTGATTTCTTCATCGGCTTTGCGCCGCGCTTCGAGGACTTCCTGAGCGATTTGTTGCTTTTTTTTGGTGGCATTTTCGACAGCGCGGGCGACCTCTTCGCGGAGCTGTGCTTTGGTGGCCTGGGCCTTTTCT
>JALVEF010000208.1 GCA_027031185.1 Saprospiraceae bacterium | reverse complement strand
CTTCGGCCTTAATCTCTTTGAGCAGCCGGGTGCGCGTGGCCACGAGTTTGGCGTGTAGGTCTTTGATTTCCTGGTTGTCATTGGGGGATACGGCCGTTTTGCCGCCGGGTAGGTCGGGATTTGTTTTTTGGGTTGATTTGGGCTTGCTTTTGGGCGTGATGGCGACGTATTGTGAGATGGATGCCGCGTCCACATTGTTGAGGACGCAGTGCATCATGTGGCGGAAGTCGTTTTGTTTGGGTTTGTTGATGGTATATTTGATGATGCGGTTTTTAGCGACGTCTTTGAAGTACAGGGCGGTGATGTTTTTCTGGGCGAGCCATTGGAGGGTTTTGAGATCAATGCGTAGGCGGTTGGTGATGGTGAGGAAGCCGTCTTTGGTGTTTTTTTCGGGTGGTTCAAAGAAGACAAAGGACTTGCGGATCATATTGGCATCCATAAAGATGATTTCGTCATCCATATTGAGCGCGGAACCGCCAATGGAGCGGACTTCGATAGCGATTCCTTCCTGGTCGTTGCGGATGGCCATTTGGTAAGAGTAGGCACTGCGCAAGACCATGGTGATGGGTTTGGTCTGGAGGCGGTGGATGCCGTTGATGGTGCGGTTTTCGATAAAGTACTTATTACAGTCCTGCGCCCATCCGGCGACGGCGCCAAGGCCCAACAAGACGAGAAGGAGCAGCCGGCGGTAGTTTTTGATCGTCTCCATGGCGTTTAGCATTTGCAAGCGGTAAAGTAGCCAATTTTAGTGAATTAGGCAAAAATACGGCATTCTTCTTTTGCATCCATCTGCACGGCCAATCGGGCGCCCGTGGCCAAGACGGAAAGTCTGCGCGAATGGTTAGCGCAAGGCGAGATAAAGCCGAAAATTCCCGCAAAAATTATTTGGCGGTAAATCAAATAAGAAAGAACTTCGCCCCTCCAAACTCGTATCCATTTAAGACCGGCTGCTAGTCTCCCGGCCACAACAAAACCACAAATCATCATGGCTCAGTCCAATTTTTACGAAAGTGTCAAGGCCTCCATTGACAAGGCCTCGGCACTGAGTGACATTCCCGCCGGCTTGCTTAAGCAAATCAAGGTCACCAACGCCGTGTATCGGATGCACTTTCCTGTCAAAATCGGAGGCAAATATGAGGTCATCGAGGCCTATCGCGCCCAGCACAGCCACCACCGGCTGCCCACCAAGGGAGGTATCCGCTTTTCGCCGCATGTCAACCAGGAAGAGGTAATGGCTCTGGCCTCTCTGATGACTTTCAAGTGTGCATTGGTGGATGTGCCCTTCGGGGGTGCCAAGGGCGGCATCAAAATAGACCCGAAGAAATACACGCCCAAGCAATTGGAACGCATCACGCGCCGCTATACGGCTGAGCTTATTCGCAAAAACTTTATCGGCCCCGGCCTGGACGTGCCGGCGCCCGACTACGGCACCGGACCCCGCGAGATGGCCTGGATCCTGGATACTTATATGAGTATGCGCCAGGGTGAAGTGGACGCATCGGCCTGTGTCACCGGCAAGCCGGTACATCAATACGGCATCGCCGGCCGCACCGAGGCCACCGGGCGCGGCGTATATTACGGCCTGCGGGAGGTACTCTCGTATGCCAATGATATGAAGGCCCTGGGACTGACGCCGGGCATGGAAGGCAAGACGATGGTCGTCCAGGGACTGGGCAATGTCGGTTCCTACGCCGCCAAGATTGCCAGCCAGGAGGGTGGAGCCAAGATCATCGCCGTGGCCGAATACGAAGGCGCCATCTACAACGAAGACGGCATTGACATCGAAAAACTGCTCAAACATCGCAAGGCCAAGGGTACCATCATGACCTTTCCCGGTGTCAAAAAACTCAAACATCGCGATGATGCCCTCTATCTCCCATGTGATATCCTGGTGCCGGCCGCCCTGGAAGGCGTCATCCACAAGGGCAATGCATCCAAAATCAAAGCCAAAATCATCGGCGAAGCCGCCAACGGCCCGATCACTTTCGAGGCCGAAAAAATCCTGCTCAATAAAGGCGTTTTCATTGTCCCGGACTTTTATCTGAACGCCGGCGGTGTCACCGTCTCTTATTTCGAATGGCTCAAAAACTTGTCCCATCTTCGC
>JALVEF010000207.1 GCA_027031185.1 Saprospiraceae bacterium | reverse complement strand
AAGCAAAGCCATGTTATGAGTTCCGGAATAAACCGTAGTGCTCAAAACAATGCACTTGAATTATCGTTTAGGTCTCGGTAAATGGTGGAATGCAGGGCGACGTGTCTTTGGGCCGGAAAATGGTTGGCATCCGCTTTGAAAAATCGAACAATAACCCGAAATGAAGTTGCAAATTTTTCTCTTTCTCTTGTTCCTCCCGGCGGTAATGATTTTGGCCTCTTGCGAAAAGGAAGGCGGGGAGCAAAAACACAAGGTCAGCCGGCATCAATCCGACGAAAGTCACAATGCCGGTCAGAATTGCATCTCTTGCCATAAGGAAGGTGGCGGGGGCGAAGGTTGGTTTACGGCGGCGGCCACCGTGTATGACAGCAGTTTTGCCCAGGTCTATCCCAATGCGACGATAAAGCTGTATTCCGGGCCCAACGGGACGGGTACGCTAAAGCACGTGATCGAGGTGGATGCCAAAGGTAACTTTTACACCACGGAGGCGCTAGACTTCGGTACCGGCCTTTATCCCGCCGTGGAGGGCGCTACCGGTACCAACTATATGTCGTTTTCGATCACCACAGGTGAATGTGCTTCCTGCCACGGTGTGTCCACCAATAAGATTTGGGCGCGATAGGCCGTGTCGCCGGTTTTTGGAGTTGTTGGATGGTAACTGTTTAGGTACCCGCTGTTTTTGCGCTAAAAACAGGAGCACCTAAACAGTAACAGTTTGCACAAACCCGGGTGGCGCCCGACGAACCGGCCTCGCCCGCCTATCAGCTGGTCCATGCGGGGCTGGACTTCCAGTGGCAGCCGGGCCGCATCCCCATTGAGTGGTCTGTGGGGGCCAAGAATATCTTCAACACGCGCTACATAGATCACCTGTCGCGGTTCAAAGTACTCGGCATACCGGCTCCGGGGATAAACTTCTTTCTGAGGGCGAAATTTCGCTTCGAGTTCCGGTGCCGCGCCTCCGACAAAAGTCTATCTTCAATAAGCTGCCGGGCAGCTGCACCGCAAAAAACCGCGCCAGGCCTTGCCTGGCAAACTTATTCATCGTAAATTTGCGATGAGAAATGAAACGGACGGTTAGAAATATCGAGTACACCGCCACGACGGAGCAGTTGGCCCGCTTTGCCAAGGCGCTGGGTCATCCTACGCGTGTGGCCATATTGCAGCATTTGGCGAATATGTCTTGCTGCTTTACCGGTGATCTCGTCGAAATCTTCCCCCTGGCGCAGTCCACGGTGTCGCAGCATCTGAAGGAGCTGAAAAACGCCGGACTCATCCAGGGTGAAGTAGAGCCGCCCAAGGTCAGATATTGCATCAATCAAAAAAATTGGGAATTGGCCAAGCGACTTTTCGCCGATTTTTTCGATTGAGTTTTTTTGCCGCCAATTATCGTTTATTGGCGATAAACTAATTTGTCGAACATGAGCACGATCATCAAAATCCTGGGCACGGGTTGTCCCAAGTGCCAAAAAATGACCCAACTCGTCGAGGAAGTGGTGAAAGAAAACCACATTGACGCGCAAATCATCAAGGTGGAAGACATCATGGACATCATGCAGTACAATGTGCTGTCCACGCCTGTCCTGGTCATTGACGAACAAATCACCGTCAAGGGGCGTGTCCCCACCAAAGCCGAAATTGTCGAACTTCTAAACTAAAATTCATGCAGCCTGCAAAAGAAATTTGCCCCACCACCACATTTAACAAGGTCAAAAATGGGGCCCTGCTGGTGGACGTCCGCCGGAAGGCGGAGGTGGACGACATTCGCTTTGACGTGCCTGCCTATCTGCATATCCCCTTGAGTGAATTGGAAAACCGGCTGGATGAAATTCCCCGTGACCGCGAGGTCATATTCGTCTGCCGGAGTGGTTCCCGGAGCTTGCGGGCCACCTACTTCCTGATGAATGCCGGCTACGAGAATGTGTACAACATGAAGGACGGCATCATTAAATGGGCGGCCAAGGGCTTTCCGGTCAAGGGCAACAAAACGGCTTTGTACACCATCGGAGACAGCTGCGACTGCAGCGATCCGGACTGCTGTTAATCGCGCCTCATGTTTGATTGGATCCGACGCCTGGCCGACTATGTGGTTTTCGGGCTTTTGGAGTGGTCACCGGACCGCCACGCTGCCCGGGCACTCCACTTTTTTATCTACGACTCGATCAAGATTCTGCTGTTGCTGGCCGTTGTCGTCTTTCTGATGGGCATCATCAACAGCTACTTCCCCGTGGACCGCGTGCGCAGCTTTCTGTCCCGTCACAAACTGTATGGGCTGGAATACCTCATGGCCTCGCTCTTCGGGGTGGTGACGCCGTTTTGCTCGTGCTCATCCGTGCCCTTGTTTATCGGCTTTGTGCGGGGCGGTATTCCGCTTGGGGTGACGCTCGCCTTTCTGGTGACCTCGCCGCTGGTCAATGAGGTGGCCATCGGCCTGTTTGCCGGCCTGTTCGGATTGCGGATGACAGTCATCTATGTCGTGACAGGCGTTCTGCTCGGCACGGTGTCCGGCTTCGTATTACAACAACTCCGCCTGGAGCGTTACCTGACGCCGTGGGTGCGGGAATTGCTCCGCAAGGGGACGGTAGAAGCCGGTGCCTTCACGTTGTCCGGCAGCCTGGCGGAGCGACTGCCGGCGATATGGGCGGATGTGGTGAAAATCCTGAAGGGCGTCGTCCCCTATGTACTGGTGGGCATTGCCGTCGGCGGCCTGATGCACGGCTACGTGCCCGGGGGCTTCTTTGAGAAATACCTGAGCAAAGACAATTGGTGGGCCGTTCCCCTGGCGGCTATCCTCGCGGTGCCGATGTATTCCAATGCTTCCGGCATATTGCCCGTGGTACAGGTACTGGTGGCCAAGGGGGTGCCCCTTGGGACGGCCATCGCCTTTATGATGGGTGTGGTGGGTCTGTCCCTGCCCGAGGCCATGCTGCTCAAAAAGGTGATGACCTCGCGGCTCATCGCGATATTTTTCGGTGTCGTCACGCTGAACATCATCATTGCCGGCTATCTCTTCAACTGGTTGTTATGAAATACTTCTTCTCGTTTGTAACTGTTTAGGTACCCGCTGTTTTTGTGCTAAAATGCCCTTTTTGCACCTACCCTTGCCAAAATTTTCTCATGTAGCGCTGCTACACATCGAAAATTTTAGCTTCGGTAGGCACAAAAATGCCTATTTTATCCCTAAAAACAGGAGCACCTAAACAGTTACTCTCGTTTTTGCTGTTGTGGCTGGTATCTGCATGCACAGAAAAGGAAAGTTTGCCGGCGGTGCCCGCCGGCGAAGGTCCGGTGCTTACCGTGTTGGATACGGACTTTTCCAAAGGCCGGCTCCGGACTTCCGCCGGGCGCCCGTTTTGACAAACGACTTTGTCAAAACAGATGTATTGAATAAAAATATGCCGGCCTGTGAGCGGAGCCGTTGAGTGTTTGCCGTGGACCTTTTTCGCACCTGCCATTTGCATATTGTTGGAAAAGGTGATATATTTGGCGCATAGTTTATTTATAACACACTC
>JALVEF010000206.1 GCA_027031185.1 Saprospiraceae bacterium | reverse complement strand
GGTATCGGCACGACGAGTCCGAGTGAAAAATTACAAGTGCAAGATGGAGATATCAAGATACAAAGCACTACGGCTGCTACCGGTCCTAGAAAATTGGTAATCAGTGACAATGTGGCTGGAAGCGGACACCTGGGACATATTGGTGTAGGAGGATCAATAGGTGGTATGGAAATTGCCACAGACTCCAATGGTTATCTTGCTTTTAGTACAAATGGCACAGAGAGGGTAAGGTTTACAAATATCGGCAACGTTGGCATCGGCACGACTTCTCCCGCCGCGAAGCTGGACGTTGCCGGGACGGGGCGGTTCACAGGTGCATTGACACTCTCCGGTGTGTCGGCCGGCACAGACAACACGGTTCTGCTTCTGAATTCGTCAAATCAGGTTATCCAAGACGAAATTAACCCGCAGGTGTGGAATACCACTGCTACCTTTGCAACACGAGAGCACAAAACAGCCACCATCACCACTGCCGGCTGGTATCGCATCGCCAGCAACGGTCCCGTTGCCGCCGGTGGATCAGGTGGTGATAGGGCAAGCGCGCAATTTACAGTGTACGATGCACAGTCGGGACGTCACTCAAGCACAACATTCATCGCTTCTGTACACTTTGGCGCCAATCCAACACTGACATTATTGAACCGATCTACATACAATGCCAACGGCGCAATCAAAAAGGTACGTATTGTAGAGGGCAGTACCTACGAAGGCGCTGCGGTGGAGGTGTACATTGACCCCGGCACAGGAAATACGGCAAGTGTCAGCTATGACATGGTTGATAACAATCATACATCCGGCTGGACCGCAGAGAATTTCACAACCGGCAGTGTGCCGTCTGGTTTCGCGACAACGGTCCTCAATCTGGACACCTACGAGCCGGTTTTTGCCAGCGCGGCAAACGGTAACAGTGATCAATTCCTGGTAAATCGCTCAGGAAATTTGATGGTTTCCGGCAACGTCGGCATCGGCACGACGAGCCCGAGTGCAAAACTGCATGTAAGCAGCGGCTCATTTACAGAAAGCTCACCGGCACTTAAGGCGACGTACGAAGGTGGGGCAACAGCATATCTTACTCCGCGTGCAGGAGATGTAATACTAGGAGCATATTCTAATAATCATCTTTATATAAATACCAATAATCAAGCTCGCATAGCAGTAACGAGCTCCGGCAACGTCGGCATCGGCACGACGAGCCCTGGTGTTGCGCTTAATGTCGCGCAAGCTGTCTATGACGGCTACACTGACACACTTCTTCGGTTGGAAAATCCTGTTGGACAGGCCAGCGCGCGTCCGGCAATTGATTGGTACAATTCAAGTGGAAACATTAGTAGCGCTAGAATTTCATCTGAAGTAGGTGGGAGTTATACTGCTTCAAAACTTTTCTTTGAAGTTGCAGACTCAAGCAAAGTCTTGCAAACACGAATGACAATAGACACTGCCGGCAACGTCGGCATCGGCACGACGAGTCCGGCAAAAACACTGGATGTTGCGGGAAACATCCAACTCATCAACCAGTTGCAATTTTCGGGCTCGTGGAACCAGATTCAGGGACAGACAGATATAGACCTTGAGATGAAGGCGCTTGGTACAGCAGGTCTTAAGTTTACTGCCGGTGGCGCAGAACGCATGAGGGTAACGAGCACCGGCAACGTCGGTATCGGCACGACGAGTCCGAGTGAGAAATTAACAGTACGTGGTGATATTAGAGGAACAGACGGGACAAATGATAAATACTATCTTGTTGGAGGAGACAGTACGGCTACTAATGGACAGCTATATCTTTACAATGCTAGTGGCACGAAAAAAGTGCTAGTTCACTCAAGTGGGAATAGTTATTTTAACGGTGGCAACGTCGGCATCGGCACGACGAGTCCAACAACGAAGTTGTATATAGATAACTCAACAGGTAGTGAAACGGCAATTGCGATTGACAGTGGAAATACGGGCTCATTGGGTGCGTTGAAGTTTGTGCACAATGGTGCGTCGCGCGCAGAGTTGCAGTACGACAATAACACGGGACTCACTACACTTGACAATCTGTATGGTGGAATCATATTCAAGGCTGGAACTGGCGGATCATCATCAGAAATTATGCGGCTAACCAATGGCAACGTCGGCATCGGGACGACAAATCCTGTTGACAAGCTGTCTGTAGATGGAAACCTTCATGCTACAGGATACATTAGTTCATGGTCGGGGAAATACTATTCAGCATCTAGTGTTGACCTTCAACTCTTTCCATGGAATAGTGGTGTGAGCGCATTTACAATCAAAGCAGGTAGCAGAACATCAACACAGATGTTGCTTGATACCTCCGGCAATCTCGGCATCGGCACCACCGCTCCCGGCCAAAAACTCCAAGTCGGCACCGCCGGCGACGGCACAGTGGCGGTTGCCAACGCCTGGAACACCTTCTCCGACCGCCGGTTCAAGGACAACATCATCTCTTACACTGGCGCTCTGGACAAAATCCTCACACTAAACCCCGTCAACTTCACCTGGAAAGCAAGTGGCAACCACGACATCGGCTTCATCGCCCAAGAGGTCAACGACGTCATCCCGGAAGTTGTCTCTCAAGACAGCGAGGGCTACTACAGCGTCAACTACGCCCGCCTCATCGCTCCAACGATTGCTGCCATTCAAGAACAACAACACACCATCACCCAGAACACCCTCAAAATCTCCGCGCTCTCAGGTCTCACCGGCCTCACTGATCAAGTCACCGCCCTTGTAGAGAGTGTCCAAACCACCACCGACACCGCAACCACAGCCCTGAACTCCTCTACCGACGTAGAAACAGCACTCGCAACCCTCACAGCACAGCTCACCGACACTACTACAGCGCAAACCACCCTGGACGGTCGCATCACCACCTTGGAGAGTGACCTCGCGCAGCTTACAGACACTCTCGCACAAATTCAAGAACAAAACACCACCATCCTGGACTTCTTCCAAACACTCAACCCCGACACTCTCGTCCTGACCGACTCCGACGGCAACGCCGGCATCGCGGGGATCCTGACGGTGCAGAAGGTCCAGGCGCAGGAGGTGGAGACCACAAAACTCACCATCGGTACCGATACCGACGCACCAACAGTCGGCACCGCCACCATCCCGGCAGGGCAGACGCAGGTAGTGGTTGAGACGGCGGCAGTGGGGGAGGACAGTCGCATCTTTGTGACGTTCACGGATGACTTGGAGGGGCGCAGCTTCTTTGTGAGTGAACGTGTTGCGGGCACGTCGTTTACTGTGACGATCTCTGCGCCGGCATTTGATGACACGGATGTGTCGTTTGACTGGTGGATTGTGGATGCGCAAGTGGCACAGCCGACACAGACAGATGATGATGGTGCTTCTGATGTGTCCGGGGCCGATACAGGCGACACCACACCAGACATTCCTACTAACGACACCGCTTCTGACGCAGCGCCGGACACAACGCAACAAAGTGCTACGGATGACACAGCAAATACTGACACACAAACCGATGCTACTACAGATACGCAAGCACCTGACACGGCCGGT
>JALVEF010000205.1 GCA_027031185.1 Saprospiraceae bacterium | reverse complement strand
CCTGCTTGGTCAGGGTGACATGCCGCCCGTGACCTTCGTCCTGACTGGTCCCAATGAGGGCAAGACCATGGATTGCGGCGGTCTGCATTTCGAGAAAGGCGAGGCCACCGTCAAGGGCGACGTGGCCGCGAACCATGGCCGGATCGTCTGCCGCTTCTACGGCGCGATGGTCAAGGGCAGCAAGCAGCACCAGGAGTACCTGGCCAAGAAGGGCCAGGGATAACAGCCGATGGCGGTCAACGCCACCCCAAAGGATCCGGCCGCCGACGGCTATCTGGACGTGGCCGAGGCCGACGCCTATTTTGCCAAGCGGCTGTGGGCGTCGGCCTGGACCGGGGCGACGACAGCCGACAAGGAGGCCGCCATCAAGTGGGCGACCGCCATTCTCGACCGCAAATCGTGGAAGGGAACGGTTACGGATTCCGCCGGGGCGCTGCGCTGGCCGCGCAGTGGTGTGTTCGACCTGGATGGGGATCTGCTGGATGGCGACACGATCCCGCAGTTCCTCAAGGACGCGACCGCCGAGCTGGCGATTCACCTGATCACCAAGGATCGCACGACCGATACCGGCACCGAGGGCTTTTCCCGAATCGCCATCGGCTCAATCTCACTCGACGTGGACAAGTTCGACCGTCCCGACGAGTTGCCGCCATCCGTGCAGGACATCATCGCGCCATATCTGGCCGGCGTGTCCAGCACGTCGGTTCCGGTGATGAGGGTCTGACATGGGTCTGGTCGAAACAGCCCGGACTGCTGCAGCCGTCGCCTTCAAGGCCGTCGGCAATATTGCCATTTCTGGCTCCTACCGATCCGTCCAGGGCCGGACATACGATCCTGAATCCGGGCACATGGTCGGCGGCCATGACAGCCTGAAGACGACGGACACGGCTGTCGCGGTCACCATCATCCGCTCCACCTATGAGCGCGAGTTCAAGCAGGTAGCCGGCTCCCAGGAGCCCGTGCGCAATACCACGGCGGTCGCGCTCATCCAGGTGGCCGAGCTCTCCGCAGCCGGCATCACGCCGCGCCAGGGCGACGAGATCGATATGAGCGGGGAAACCTACCATGTGACCGATTTCACCCAGGATCCGGCCGGCGCCGTCTGGACCATCGTGCTGGATCGGCCATGAGCACCACAGACAACAGCCTGCGCGGATTCGAGGCGGATCTCAAGAAGTTCGCCGAGACCGTCGATACCGACGTCAAGAAGGTGGTCAAGAGGGTCGCCTTTACCGTCTTCCGCAAGCTGGTGAAGATGACCCCGGTGGACACCGGGCGGGCCCGCGCCGGCTGGTTCATGCAAGTAGACAAGCCTGGCGACGATATCCCGCCGGAAGGGAAGAAAAGCTATCCGCCGCCGAAAATGACCATCCGCGGCAAGCTCGGCGATTACCCGGTGATCGTGATCTACAACAACGTCCCATATATCCAGGCGCTGAACGACGGACACAGCAAGCGGGCGCCGGCCAATTTCGTCGAGCTGGCGCTGCACGAGACCGATCAGGAAATTGCGGCGGAGCTGAAATGAGTTATGCCGAGGAACGAGCGGCAATCGAGACGGAGTTCGTGGCCAACTGGCCGCACACCCCGGTCGATTTCGAGAACGTCGAGCCGGTGGATCGCCTCAAGACAGCCAGGGATGCCGGGAATCCATGGGTCCGTCTGACCATCAACAACGGCGAGGCCGACGTAGCGGCCCTGGGCGGAAGCACGCTGCTCTATCGGCACACCGGCGTGATCACGGTACAGATTTTCACCGAGATCGGGATCGGGACGGAGAAGGCGCGGGATCTGGCTGACAAGGCGGCCGCCATTTTCCGCGGCAAGCGGATCACGCACAACGGCACGACGGTCAAGTGTTATGCCGCCACCGCTAGGCCAGCCGGATCGACCGGCGGCTGGTATCAGATCAATGTCACCATCCCATTTATCCGGGATGAGGAGCTATAGGAGAGACAGCCATGTCCGAATCGAACCGCGTATCGCTCAAATACGTCGCCGAGACCACCTACGGCACGACCCCGGCCGACAGCCCCAACTGGCAGGCGCTGCGATTCGAGAAGGAATCGCTCGGCGGCACGCCGAAAACGACCGTGTCGAACGAAATCAGGGATGATCGCATGATTTCCGACATGCCCAAAGTCGGCCTCGAGGCCGGCGGGGAAATCGGGATCGAGCTGTCGGCGACAAGTTACGATGATTTCATCGAGGCGGCTCTGTGCGGCACCTGGACGACCAATGTTCTCGAGGTCGGCACCGTGGATCGGTCGTTCAGCATCGAGAAGGTCTACGAGGACCTAACAGGTAACAACATCGTCCTGCTGACAGGCCAGCGAGTCGCTCAATTCAATTTGAACCGCGAATACGGCAACCCGATCACCGGATCGTTCCTGTTCGCCGGCAACGGGATCACGCTCCCGGCCAGCAGTGCTGTCGGGACCGGCTCGGTGGCGGCCAAGACCACCAATCCGGTGATCAATGCCGCTGGTGACGTCACCCTGCTGGAATACAACAACGCTGGCGGGATCTATTTCAAGAAATTCGATGTCCAGATCAACAACAACATGCGCCCCACCGAGGCCATCGGATACGATGCGCCGATCAATCAGCGCAAGGGTGAGTCCACGATCACGATCTCGACCGAGCTCTACTTCGAGAGCATCGCTCAGTACCAGGACGTGATCAACAACGCCTCGGTGCGGCTGGAAATCACGGATAGCGACGGAACCAACAGCTACGCCTGGCTGTTCCCGGCCTGCAAACCGACGTCGCCGCCGCCGAGCGCGGAAGGCAAGAACCAGGACATTATGCACCGCATGGAATTTACGGCGCTGTACGATGCCACAGAAGGCACGGCGGCCCGTGTAACCCGCGTGTAAGGTAAAGTGGCGCCGCCGCCGTTTCGGTACAGGGTCCGGCTCCGTGGCCCTGGCGGCGCCACGACCAACAACCCACGGAGTAACGGAGAAACCGATGGACGATTTGCGAAAGCTGTTCGGGACGAATCCCGAGAAAGAAGTGGCCGGCGTCTGGCACAAGGTCGGCACCGAGGCCAAGATTCTGGTGGCGCGGATGAACAATCCGCGGGCAACGCAATACCGGGATCAGCTACTGAAGCCCTACGCGCGCCAGATCCGCAAGGGAACGTTGCCGGATTCGGTTCAGGAGGACATCGCCAATCGCGTCATGGCGCGGCATGTTCTGCTCGACTGGAGAGGGCTGACACTGGATGGCGAGGAAATCGCCTATTCCGAGGAAATGGCGCTGACCCTGCTCGGAGACGAGGAGTTCAAGGATTTCCGCGATCTGGTCATCGACTTGGCTACTGATGCGGCAGCCTACAAGGACGAGACTGACGAGGAAGCGGTAAAAAACTGACGGAGTATCTGGCCTGGCAGCGGGAGTGGGCCGGGAATATCGAATTTCTCGAACGGCTCAGGGACGAGAAGGGAGCCAGGATCCCGGCGCTGGAGTCGCGCCCAGAGCTGTTCGAAGACGTGGCCAGATACTACGAGGCATGGGCGGTCCTCAGCGCCAGCCGTGTCGCCGG
>JALVEF010000204.1 GCA_027031185.1 Saprospiraceae bacterium | reverse complement strand
GCTCGACTCAAAACAAAATAGAAATACCCTATATCATCATAAAAAAAATCAATTTGATTTATACCCATAGGCGCGACACCTTTGCATCGCAAATGATTCAATAACCAAAAACAGAGAGAAAATGGAAGTTCAAGAGACTGCTTACAACCCGATGCCCCGCATCGGCGATCAAGCACCGGACTTTACCGCCATGACCACCAAAGGTCCGATAAAATTTTCCGAATTTGCCCGGGACAAGTGGGTATTGTTGTTTTCGCATCCCGCTGACTTTACGCCGGTATGCACAACGGAGATGAGTGGATTTGCCACCCGCAAAGCCGAATTCGAGGAATTGAATACCGAGCTCATCGGCCTGAGCATTGACAGCGTGCATGCGCACCTGGGCTGGGTCAACAATGTGCGCGAAAAGACAGGCGTCTATTTTGACTTTCCCATCATTGCGGACATTGACATGAAAGTTGCCAAGCTCTACGGTATGCTTCAGCCCAACGAGAGTGAAACAGCAGCCGTCCGTGCGGTATTCTTCATTGACCCGTCCAAGAAGATTCGCCTGATCATGTACTATCCGCTCAATGTCGGCCGCAACATGGACGAGATCTTGCGTGCACTCAAAGCATTGCAATACTCCGACAAGCACGGTGTCGCTATGCCACTCAACTGGCAGCCGGGCGACAAGGTCATCATCCCGCCGCCCAAGACACTGGACGAAATGGAGCAGCGCCTGCAGGACACGTCTTGCGAGCGCGTGGAATTCTACCTTTGCAAAAAGGAATTGTCCTAAGCCCTACTATTGTGAAAACGAAGGCCCTCGTCTCTTGACGAGGGCTTTCTTCCTTTGTGGCGTTGTGCTACTGTTTAGGGACCCGCTGCATTTGTGCTAAAACGGGCGCTGCACAATCAACTTCCTGATCACTGTTTGCGCAGGCGAAAAGAGCTTCAGGTAGTAGGCTCCCGGACGCGGAATCGTCACTTGCAAGCCCCCGTTGACCGGATGAATCGTACAAGCAACTTGTCGTCCCAGTTGGTCGAATACCACGGATGACCTGACGTCAAGCCCGCCCGTGCGCACCATAAAATCGCCTGAAGATGGGTTGGGGAATACGGTCACCGGCGTACTGGCGGCGTCCGGGTGGACGGCGTCGGGTCCTTTCACCACAAATTGCCCCATCATGCCGTCATCCTCGTGTGTGAGTAAATGGCAGTGGTACATATACGGCACGGCATCATCGGCAAAATCTTCGAACCGGGTGATAAAACGCACGGTCTCCATCGGACGAACCAATACCACGTCCTTGCGGCCCTGCTCGCTCGCCGGCGGTGGCACACCGTTGCGATCCAAAATGTAAAATTGCACGTCGTGGATATGAAACGGATGCGAAATGGCCGACATATTGCGCAGCTCCCAGATCTCCGTATCGTTGAGATGAACCGTGTAGTTGATTACATCCAAGTCCATGGACTGACCGTTGATCAGAAATTTGCCGTTGAGCTGGTTGGGGCCGGGGGACGCGGGTGAGAAGGTGAGCGTACGCGTCACATTGGCCTGGCTCTCCGGAATAGGTGTCACTTGCACCAGTGAAGCGGGAATTGCCGTCACCGGATTGGCCGTGGGCGCAACCACATGGAATTGGAGAATGTTAAAATCGGTCCCATTGAGCGGATTAGGGTTGTAGCCGTCGAGATTCATCATCGGCATCATACCTGCCGAGGAAGCACCGTAGATGCCGTTTTGCAGTTCAGAGGCATAGCTCATCAGATAATGGTCCTGGCCTTCCTGGCCGGTGAAGTCTATCAGTAACTCCGCACGCTCACCCGGGGCCAGTAGGAGCCGGGTGAGTGGCAGCGGTTCGGACAACAGGCCGCCGTCTGAGGCTATTTGGTAGAAAGTTTGGTTGTCATTGAGCCCCAAATTAAAAGTGCGTTGGGAGGAGCCGTTGAGCACGTGAAAGCGCACGACTTGGGCCGGCACATCCAAATAGGGATCCAACGTGGCATTGACCATCACGACATCATCGTTGTTGGAGTGCACGACGATTTGGTTGTCGGCGTCGAAGTCCTTGGTTTGGATGACGAGCGGAAACTCATCCATGCCGTAGGTGCGCGGCAAATTGAGTGCGCCTTCTTCGTCGTCCCGCACGATAATCATACCGGCAATCCCTTTGGAGACGTGGGCATCGGTGTGCTTGTGCAGATGCGGATGATACCAATACGTGGCGGCCTTATCCAATATCGTGAAGCCGGGTTCCCACGTCGTGCCGGGGGCGATGGGTGTATGCGGGCCACCGTCATTTTCGGCGGAGACGTGCATACCGTGCCAGTGGATGGTGGTCGTATCATCCAGATTGTTTTGGACGTGCATCTGTACGAAGTCCCCCTTGTGCAGGATCAGGCTTGGCCCCAGGATATTGCCGTTGACGCCCATCGTCGCCGTGGGCTGGCCATTGAAAAACTGTACAGATCCGGTCTGCAAGTTCAGCTGAATCTGCCCGCCCGACAATACCGGGGGAATCTGCAGTGCATTTTGCGAGAAGAGCCGGCCGGCACTAATCACCAGGGCCCAAAAGAACAACTGTCGAATACAACGCATAGACTGACGTTTTACGGTTCAAAATTCCGGCCGTGCGCACCGGCGTGTGCCGCCCCCCCGACCTATCCCGTCCAACGGGCGGGAAACTTTTCAAAAAAAAACCGGGTAACTGTTTAAGTACCCGCTGTTTTTGCACTAAAAAAGGAGCACCTAAACAGTTACAAAACCGGACAGTAGCGGGCAGTAGCGTGCCGGACGCGACGTCCGTCCAGACGAAGATACGCTAAAAGTGGGAATATGCCAAAAAAGAGTCTGCGCGCGCCGTTACGTCTTGCGCTTTTTCTTTTCGGCGGCTGGGAAGAGGATATTGTTGAGGATGAGGCGGTACCCGGGAGAGTTGGGGTGCAGGCTCAAGTCCGTGGGCGGGTCGTTGACCAGGTGGCGGTAGTCTTCGGGGTCGTGGCCGCCGTAAAAAGTCCAGGTGCCCTGGCCGTAGGTGCCATGGATGTAGCGCGCTTCGTGAGCGGCCTTGGTCTCGCCCATGATGAGGACATTGGACTTGATGTACTGCTTCTTGAATGCCGTGGTCTGTCCCATGAAACCCTTGATGGTGCGCGTGTGATTTTGGGTGAGCATGCTGGGGACCGGATCCCATTTGGCAGAGAAGTCGAAGAGCTTGAAGTAGTCCACTTCGGGGCGGATGCGGCGCTGCATGGTATTGTCAATGGAAGAGTACTCGTATTCGAGCGGGTTGCGCACGAGCTTGAAGTTTTTGAAGGCGAAGCAATTGTCGTAGTTGAGTTTTTGCTGGGCATTGGGGTCGGGCGGGTCGCCGTCAAACATGTAGTCGCAAATGTCCACGCCCTCGGCTGCCAGGGCGATGTCGTAGGTGTCTGTGGCGGAGCACATGGCAAACATAAAGCCGCCGCCAGCGACGTAGTCTTTGATGGCCTTCGCTACGGCGAGCTTGAGCTGGGAAACTTTTTGGAAGCCATTGCGATGGGCGATTTCTTCCAGCCGGTGGACGTATTCCTTGTACCAGGGAGCGGAGCGGTAGCTGGCGTAAAACTTACCGAACTGGCCGGTAAAGTCCTCGTGGTGCAGATGAAGCCAGTCATACTTGGCCAGTTTGCCGGCCAGGACTTCATCATCATAGACGACATCGTAGGGGATCTCGGCATAGGTGAGCACCAGGGTCACGGCATCGTCCCAAGGCTGGATTTTGGTGCCTTTGGCAGAGACATCGGGGGTATAGACCGCGATTTTTGGAGCTACTTCGAGCTTGATGGCCGCTTGATTGACTTCCGGGTCGGCAATCTCACGCTTGATTTGCTCCAGTTTGCCGTCCGGTATGACCTCGTAGCTTACGCCACGAGTCAGACATTCTTTCTCGAAGATGGCGTTGTGTCGAAAGGCAAAGGAACCGCCGCGGTAGTTGAGCAGCCACCAGGCAGTAGCGCCCTGATCCAACACCCAATAGGTGATACCATAGGCCTTGAGATGATCCTTTTGCCGGGTATCCATCGGCAAAAGGATGTAAGCAGCAAAGGAAACCTGTGCACCCAGCAGAAGAGCCAATAAAAAGAGCAGACGACGCATAGAAAAAGCATTTATACTCAAAGCGATTTGTTTTGGGACAATTAGAACACCGAACACTTGGGCTGCGTTTCGACAGGCTCAACGGACAAGCTTGTCGAAGTCAGGAACACCTGGGCTGCCCTTCGACAGGCTCAGGGCAAGCGCCTGTCGAAGTGCGAAGTCGAAGTGCCCACTTCTCAAATCTTCATTCGTTAACCTGTACTGAGCCTGTCGAAGTATCGGTGTTCAATATTCCCAAGTCCCAAACCTATTCCTAACGAGTATAGCACCCCCATAACGACAAAACCGGTGTTTTGTTGGACGGGTGGTGCAAGCGTCTTGGCGTACCGGATGTGACGAAGTGCCTACGGGATATCCTGTGTAGGATAAGCCTTTTTGAAGTTGTAGCGAAGTACGTCAAAATCCGTCACCAGGCCGACGAGTTTGTTGTCCTTGTCCACGATGGGTGTGGCGTGGAAGCGGTTAAGGAGGAACAACTCGGCCGCTACGCCGATTTTTTCATCGGGGGTGAGCTTGGCCACTTTGCGTGTCATGACCTCGTCCACGGTGAGTTTGTCGTAGTCTTCAAACTTGATGTTCAGTTTGAAAAGGTCATAAGTAGTCAGGATACCCACCAGCTTATTGTCCTCATCTACCACGGGCAAGTGGTGGATGCTCCGGGACAAAAAGATCTTGCGTGCTTCGGACAGTTTGTCGGTCGGCCGCAGGGTCACCAAATTGGTCTTCATGATGGAGGAAATCGGCTCATTCATCATAGGGCTCGGGCTTTTCTTTTGTAACTGTCTAGGTACCCGCTGTTTTGTGCTAAAAACAGGAGCACCTAAACAGGTGCTTTCTTTTCGCCAAAAATACAGCTTTTAGGCACGTTAGTCAAACATTTTTCGCAAAGTACAACGATAAGAGCTTTTCTTTGGTTGCAACCGGGCCAATTCCATTGTCGCAGGGCACGGGATGTGTGGAGACAAAACAGTTATAGAAAACACTTACTTTTGCCACGACCGGCCACTCCGCATCTCCGTGCCGTCAAGCAAAAGCAGATGAAAACTATCACTTGGGCACTATGCCTTGGGGCATTGACTTGCGGGCTGACCGTCAGCGGTCAGGTGGTCAATATCGAATCTCAGCGTATCTCTACCGACACGACCGGCTGGGCCGGCTCCGCTGCCGCCCAATTCAGTCTGGTGCAAAACACACGACGCTTGCTGATCGCCAATGCGCGCGCACACGTGCAGTGGCGGCCCCGCCGGCGCCATACGTTTCTGATGTTAGGAGAGTATGGCCTGACGCAAGGGGACGGCAGCAGATTCCAGGATTACGGTTTCGGCCATTTCCGCTTTACCACACAAGTGGCCGGCGTGTGGGCCCTGGAAATATTTACTCAGGCCCAGTACAACAAGGCCAACAGCCTGAACTTTCGCGGCCTGGCCGGTATCGGCCCCCGCGTTCAAATGGCGAATCTCGAAAGACTCCAACTTTACGCTGCCGGCATCATCATGTACGAGCGCGAACGCCCCCGCATAGGAGAAGTTTTTGAGGGTACGCGCTTGAGCGCGTATGTGAGTGGGACGTGGCACGCCCCCGGCTGGCTGCTGACCAACACGACGTACTACCAGCCGTTGTTGCACTGGTGGCATGACTACCGAATCGCTACGGAGAGCCGGATGGAGTGGACAATCAACACCCACCTACGGTTTTCTATTGCGTTTGTGTATAATTTCGACGCCCGCCCGCCACAAGGCGCGAATCCCGAAAACTATAAACTGCTGACCGGGGTGAAGTTTGTTTTTTGAGTTGTAACGGTTTAGGTACCCGCAGTTTTTGTACTAAAAACGGGAGCACCAAAACAGTTGCTTTGGGCTTTGGGTTATCCCACATTTTTGGGCAAGTAAGTACGGGAGGAGTTGGGAGCAAATTGTGCACGACTGTCCGTCCGCTACTACTGCGCCCGCAGTAGTAGCGGACGGACACAGGCGCCCAAAACGTAACGGTTTAGGTACCCCAAAACAAAAAACGGACTGCTCCGGGCAGTCCGCTCTTACATTGAGGACATCAAGCTACTTCACTACAAAAGTAACCTTCAGATTGACGCGGTAGGTTTCGACTTTACCATTCTTGACGGTCACGCTCTGCGATTGTACAAAAGCGGAGCGTATTTCCTTGACACTTTTGGCGGCTTTGGAAATAGCCTTTTGGGTGGCGTCTTCCCAACTCTTTTTGGAGTCGGACATAATTTCGATGACTTTGAGAACGGCCATAACTTGTTATTTTTTGGTCACGAGCCGGCCAAAGGGCCGGACACCAAAGGTAAGCGAAAATCGGGAGTAAACTGCTTGGTTGCTCCTGTTTTTAGGGATAAAACAGGCATTTTCGTGGATGTCGAAGGTATATGTACAGATCAAAGACAGGCGCGAAAAGGCCATTTTAGCACAAAAACAAGGGGGGCCTAAACAGTTACAATCGGGAAACATTCCCGACTTTCAGTCATTTGAGCGTCCCACAAGGCGATCAAGCGCCTGCCGGGCCTTTGTAAGGTCCGGGTCAAAGCGGAGGGCGTCATCGTAATCCGTATGGGCGCGCGCCGTGTCGCCAAGCCTTTCAAAGGTATAGCCGCGATAATAATAGGCCTTGGCAAAAGCGGGGCTGGTCTGCACGGCCATATTAAACTGGCGGTTGGCTTGCCGGACGGAGTCCATCATCAGGTACATGATGCCGGCATTGAAGAAGCCGTCACTAAACTGCGGATCCAGGCGGGCGATTTTCTTGTACAAGCGGATGCTTTCGGGATATTTGTCCTGCTTGCCCAGGGCCAGGGCGTAGCTGTTGAGCACATAGACATTGTTGGAGTCAATGGCCAGTGCGGATTCAAAGTACTTGTTGGCGATGGCAAAGCCGCCTTTGGCCGTCCACAGATTGCCGAGATTGATCCAGGCATCCAGGATGTCAGCATCCAGGTCCACGGCCTTTTGAAAGGCATTGATGGCCCGGGTGGTGTCTCCCAGTTCTTTGTAATTCAGGCCAAGTAAGAAGTATGCTTGGGCGTTCTGCGGGTCACGCGACAGAATTTTATTGATGGCATCCGTGCTCTGACGATACTGCTTGACGATGTAGTAAGTATGGGCGCGCGTGAGTGCGACTTTGAGATTGTCCGGAAAGCGGCGGGCCGCATTATCCAATACGATGAGCGCATCGCGCGAATGGCCGTAGTCCAGGAATATTTTGGCCAGATAAAGGAAGTTTTCAAAGCGGGTAGTGTCCAATTCGATGGCCTTGTCCATATCTTTGACGGCCTGATCGTAGTTCTCCATTTGGTGATATACCTGTGCGCGGGCCACGTACAAAGACGGGTCGTCCGGCTTTTGATCAATTTGACGGGTAATGCGCTCGATGGCGGGGTCCACGGGCTTGGCAGGTGGGGGCTGCTTCTCCTGCTCGCCGGATTGGCAGGCGACGCCCGGGAGCGTAAACAATATCACAAGAGACCAAAGTATTTGCTTGCTCATCATCAATGGTTTCGGTGCTTTGTACGCGATATATCGCACACAAAGGAAACGCATATCCGCCAATTATTGTGCGCCTCAACCGGAGAAGTTGAGCAGAACGCATATAATGCAGTGCAGGGAACGAAGCAATCCTACACGTGCCCTGGTCGCTGAGCTTGTCGAACCGGGACACGTACTTTCTTCAACTAAAGTAACTGTTTAGGTACCCGCTGTTTTTGCGCTAAAAACAGGAGCACCTAAACAGTTACCAATTAAAAACCCAAAAGACGGCTTTGTCGCGAGTGTATTGGGCAAAAGGCCCTATCTTGCGCAAAACACTCACCGTGCACACAGGCTTGGTCATCAAATCTACGGGCAGCTGGTATAAAGTCAAATCCGATGACGGCGGCGACGTCGTCAAAGCGCGGATGCGGGGACGCATCCGCCTGGAAGGCATGCCGGTCACCAATCCCATCGCCGTCGGGGACCGGGTCCAATACGAAATAAAAAAAGGCGAGGCCGTCATCCGCCACATCCTGCCGCGCACCAATTATCTGGCGCGCCAATCGCCCCGCAATACGAGACACCTGCACTTGCTGGGCGCCAACGTGGACCAGGCCGTCCTCGTGGTGACGGTGCGCTACCCCAATCTCAAACTGGGTTTCATTGACCGCTTCCTGCTTATGACGGAGCCGCAGGACATCCCCGTCATCATCCTGATCAACAAGATGGACCTGATGGATGAAGAAGACCTGGAACTGGCAGGCGGGCTTCAACTACTCTACGAGGGACTCGGCTACCGCGTCCTGCCCATCTCCGCCAAACAGGGCGAAGGTCTGGATATATTGAGACAGTGGCTGCAGGGCAAACAGAGTCTCCTCAGCGGGCAATCGGGCGTCGGCAAGTCCACGTTGCTCAACAGCCTCAAACCGGACTTGCAACTCAAAACGAAGGAACTGTCCCGCCACACCGGCAAGGGACAGCACTCAACCACCTTCGCCGAGATGCACTTCCTGGATGCGGACACGCGCCTCATTGACAGCCCCGGCATCAAAAAGCTGTCTTTCAACAATCTGGAACCGCAGCAGGTGGCTCACAATTTCAGAGAGTTCTTCGCCCTGTCTCCCAATTGCAAATTCGGCGGGGCCTGCCTGCATCGCCAAGAACCCGGCTGCGCCGTCAAGGCGGCCCTGGAGAGCGGCCAAATCAGCGACTTGCGCTACACCTCCTACTTGCAAATTTTAGAGGAAATCGAGAGCCAGAAGCACTGGCAGCGCCATAAGGACTGGTAGATGATGCCCGGCCCGGCATCAAATGCGTGCCGTAGCCGCCAGGAACAGATAAATGGCGCTACCGACGGTCAGCCAAAAGCGGATATCAAACAGGAGCTTCTCCTCCTTCGGATCAGAGCTATGCATCGTTTTGCGTATTTAGGGTGAATAGAAGGCAACTGTTTAGGTACCCGCTGTTTTTGCGCTGGAAACAGGAGCACTTAAACGGTTACAATAGAAGAAGGGAGGCCGTCTTCAATTACTACGCAAAAGGGATGCCATAGCGAAAAACGGAAATGCATAATGCTTCGCGTTGAATTTGCTTCGCGTTGAATTTACGCTCCTTGCGGAGCGTGTTGAAATGGCTTGCACGTTGAAAACTTGCGGTGCAGTTCCGGAGAACTCAACGGCCATACCGGCCGCCATTCGTAATTCGTAATTCGTAATTTTTAATTGAATCCTACTCCGGCACAGAGGATTCAATTTCTTTGCGAAGTAAGTCCAAGTCGCGGATGAGCAGGCGCTTGCGATCGAAGATCAGGATGTTACGGGAGCGCAGGTCGTTGAGGACAGTGGTCACCGTCTGGCGCGATGTGGCGGTCAGATTAGCAATTTCCTGGTGGGTAAAGAACTTGCGGACGACAGTCTCGTAGCCGACGCGCTCGCCCTTTTTTTCGGCCAGGTCCACCAGGAATTCAATGACACGGGTACGGGAGTCCTTGAAAACCAGTGACTCCAGGCGTTTTTCCATTTCCAGTACGCGGCTGCCCATCACTTTCAGGAGGAAGATTTGGAGCTCGTTGCGGTCGCGCAACAGGGTCGGCAAGTCCCGTTTGGACAGGGCGCACAAGGTAGTGGGCTCCAAGGCCTGTGCAAAGTCGCGGCGCTTCTCTTCGCCAACCAGTACCAGTTCGCCGAATACTTCGCCTTTGTGGATGACGGCCTTGATGATCTCTTTGCCGCCTTCGCCATAGGTACCGATCTTGACGCGGCCCTTGGTGATGTAAAAGAGCAAGTCGGCCTCGCTGTCCGGGATGTAGATAAACTCGCCTTTTTTGTAAGTCTTGTGAATGAACTCGGCTTCTCTCGCGCCAAATTTTTTGGGGCAAAAGATGCCGGAAAGATCTATATTCTCAAGAAACCAAAATGCATTCTTGCCTTCCATGATTGTATTCCTTTGGGCCTGGTGCTCCGGGCCATTGTCCAACAAGGAAAGGCCCGGGAGGGTATTTTGTTCCCATCCAAGATACAAAAAAATAAAATAGTCGTCCCGAAAACACTTTTGCGGCTTTGGCGGCTTACAGCAAGTCATCGGCCACGTGGTACGGCATAGTGATCCGTAAGTCCTTGTTTTTTTGCATGGCGCGGGCAGCAGAGAACTCGGCTTCGGCATTGCGAGCCCAGGCGCGGCGGGCGATGCCATTGTTGACATCCCAGAAGAGCATGGCCTTGAGCCGGCGATCGGCAGCGGGCGTGCCGTCCAGCACCATACCGAAGCCCCCATTGACGGCTTCGCCCCAGCCGGTGCCGCCGCCGTTGTGGATGGAGACCCAGGTGGCGCCGCGGAAGGCATCGCCGATCACATTGTGGATGGACATGTCTGCCGTATAGCGGGAGCCGTCGTAGATATTAGCCGTTTCGCGATAGGGGCTGTCCGTACCCGACACATCGTGATGGTCACGTCCCAGCACGACGGGGCCTTTCAGGTCGCCGTTGCGGATAGCCTTGTTGAAGGCGCGCGCGATGGCGATACGCCCTTCGGCATCGGCGTACAGGATGCGGGACATGGAGCCGACGATGGGAATGTTTTTTTTCGCATCCCGGATCCAGCGGATATTGTCGGCCAACTGGCCTTTGATCTGTTCGGGTGCGCGCTTGTAGAGTCGCTCGAGCACTTCCCGGGCGATGGCATCGGACTTGTACAAATCGGACTTTTTGCCGGAAGTGCAAACCCAGCGGAAGGGGCCGAATCCGTAGTCAAAGCACATGGGGCCCATGATATCTTCGACGTAAGACTTGTATTTGTAGATGCCGGCGGCCTTGTCCGCCCAGATGTCGGCACCGGCTTCGCCGGCTTCTTTCAGGAAGGCATTGCCATAGTCCCAGAAATACATTCCTTTGCGCGCCAGCTTGTTGATGGCTTTGACGTGGCGCTTGAGTGAAGCCCTGACCGCTTTCATGAAGGCCTTGGGATCGCGTGCCAGGAGTTTTTCGGCTTCGGCGAAGGTGTAACCGACGGGGATGTACCCCAGGTCATGCACATTGTGCAAGGAGGTCTGGTCGGAGCCGAGTTCGACTTTTACGTCTTCGGCGGCGAGTCTTTCCCACAGGTCCACGACATTGCCGGCATAGATAAGGGTGACAGGTTTACGCACCCTTCGGGCGCGTTCGATGGCGGGGAGCAATTTGGTCAGGTCGGAGTAGATATTTTCCTTTTTGATATAGCCGTCGTTGAGCCGGCTTTGTACGGCTTTGGGATCCACTTCGGCGATGACACCGACGGCGCCGGCGATCTCGGCGGCCTTGGCCTGGGCGCCGGACATGCCGCCGAGGCCGGATGTCACAAAGACACTGCCACGCAAGTCGTCCTGACCGAGTCCCCGGCGCCGGCCTGCATTGAGCAAGGTGATAGTCGTACCGTGGACGATGCCTTGCGGGCCGATGTACATATACGAGCCGGCGGTCATTTGACCATACTGTGTCACGCCGAGGGCATTGTACTTATTCCAATCTTCCACTTTGCTGTAGTTGAAGACCATCATGCCATTGGTCACCACTACGCGGGGGGCATCCTTGCGGGAGGGGAAGAGGCCGAGCGGATGTCCGGAATACATGACCAGTGTTTGGTGGTCGGTCATTTCGGACAGGTACTTCATCGTGAGCAGGTATTGGGCCCAGTTTTGGAATACAGCCCCGTTGCCGCCATAGGTGATGAGTTCGTGCGGGTACTTGGCCACCTTGGGGTCGAGATTGTTTTGAATCATCAGCATGATGGCGGCCGCCTGTTGGGAGCGGGCCGGATAGGCCGTGATGGGGCGCGCATGCATATCATACCCGGGGCGGAAGCGATACATATAGATGCGGCCGTAGCGCTCCAGTTCATCGCGAAACTCGCGGGCCAGTACTTTGTGGAATTTTGGAGGGAAGTAACGCAAGGCATTGCGCACGGCGAGTTTTTTCTCGGCTTCGGAAAGCACGTCGTCAATGATGCGTTTGGGGGCATGGGGCACCGAGTGGTCGCGCCTGCGGCGCGGCGGCAATGTGCCGGGTATGCCTTGACGGATAGCAGCTTTGAACGAACGAGTCCGGCTCATATTTTTTGTGGCAAATGTAAGGAAAACGGGGCGATTACAATTACGAATGACTTGGGGGTACAATAAAATTGTTAGTGATGAGATGGATATCTAAACAGTTACTTTTGGATTTTCGTTCCCGTCGGCTAAAGCCGACGGCAAGGCAAGGCAAGTCCCGCACTTACGGTTTGACGGTCCAAGGTCAACGGTCCAAGGTACTTGGTAGTATCAGGGGTA
>JALVEF010000203.1 GCA_027031185.1 Saprospiraceae bacterium | reverse complement strand
TGCCTACGCATCGGCGCGGGCAGGTCAAGTCCATTGTACCCGCCCCGCTCCGGGAAGTAAGTCTGGTCTATTCCCGCCGCTATGCCAAGGAGCGACTTATCGGGGCGCTCAGCGAGGAAATCCGCCAGGCCGTGCCCGCAGAAATGCTGAGCAAAAAGCGGGGATTCATTGTCGAATGGCAATAGTAAAACGACGGGAATCATTCTCTGTCCTTCCTGCCGCGAAAACCTTCCATCGTATGATAAATCCCAAAGACCTCGCCTACCAGCCAATCATAAACCCGCAGGGGCAGCAATGCCTGAGCCAGGCGAAGGCTCCGGTAAATATACCGCGGGAAAGATACCAATGCCCGGCGCTGCTCAATAGCGCGCAGAATAGCACGTGCCGCAGCCTCCGGCCGCAAGACCGGAATCTTTGACTTTACACCGTCAAACATACCTGTATCAATGTAGTAGGGCATTACGGTGGTGACCCGAATAGACGCGGCCATGCGCTGCATTTCGAGCCGAAGACTTTCCGACCACCCTATGACCGCCCATTTACTGGCGGCATAGACAGCCATCCCGGGATTGCCGAGCAAACCACCGGCCGAAGCAATGTTGCAGATGTGCCCACGGTGACGAGCCATCATGTCCGGTAAAAAAGCCCGGGTCACCCGCATGACAGCAGCCGTATTAACGGCCAAAGTACGCATCATCTCCTCCTCCTGCTGTTTATGGAAATACTTGCCCACCACGATGCCGGCATTGTTGATGAGCAGATCCACAGACCCCACTTCCTCCAGCACCATTCGCGCTGTAGCCTGCACCTGCCCGGGATCCGACACATCCACACAATAAGTCTTGATTGTCCCTTGGCCGCAATATGCTGCCGCCACCGATTCCAAAGCCTCCGAGTTGATGTCCCATAGTACTACCACCACGCCCTGATCCAGGAGTAAGCGGGCCATTATTTTACCAATGCCGGACGCGCCTCCCGTGATCAGCGCCACCTTGATCAAACTATCCATTGCCCTGCAACGATTTGATGACATCAATAATCTGACGGGACTTTTCAAACTGTACAAAGTGGCCGGTGTGACCCAATTCGACCCACTCCGCCACAGGCACTTCCGCGCAAAACCGCTTGCAGTCGGCATAAAACGTGCTCTTCGAACGGCCGGATACCACGGTGACCGGAGCGCTAATGCACCGATATGCCGGTGACTGTCTGTCCAAATCCCGTTGATAGTGTACAATCTCTCGGGCATGTGTAAACATGGCCTTGGCACTGAGCCAAATCCGGAGCCGCTCACCAATGAGGGCCTCCACCACTGCCGGCGGCGTCACTTCAAACTGCTGTCTAAGTTTGCGAATCATCATCTTTGCCGCAAAAGTCCTATGCGCCAATGCAACCATCCATTTGCCCGCAAACGGCAATGCACTTAGCCGGTAAATAAAATCCGGCCGGAAATGATACAACGGTGAATCCAGAATCACATAATGCCCGGACGGATAGCGGGATTGAGTAGCCATACAAGCTGCTATGGAGCCTCCATAAGAATGACCCACGATGATCGGAGCACGCAAATCCAACTGGTCTATAAGACGCTCAACATACCGCACATTGGCTTCTATATGATAACGGTAAGTGCCGGGGGTACTCAACCCATGACCGGGACGGTCAAAAGCTGTGACACGAAAGCCCGTCGCCAGTTCGTCAAAAACTGCCCGCCAATCCTCGATTGAGCCAGGCGTCCCGTGCAGCAAAAGCACATCCGGGCCTGCTCCCTTTTGAATGTACCGGATCGAGGAACCAAACAAAGACAGATATCCGGCTTGGGCAAATGTGTCATCGGGCCGGAGATTTGACCGCAAGAAGGCTTTCCCCATTTTTTTTGCGGAAAATAGGCATTTTTGCGCAAGCAAAGGCCGGGGCACTTTCCGTGATTTGGCCTTGGCTGCCAAGACCAATAAGGAATGACAAAAGAAGAACAATTTATGCGGGAGGCCATCCGCCTGTCCATTGAGAATGTCCGGAGCGGGCGGGGCGGGCCGTTTGGTGCCATCGTCGTCAAAGACGGGGAGATCATCGCGCGCGGCGTCAATCGCGTCACCGAGTCCCATGACCCCACAGCCCACGCCGAGGTCGTGGCCATCCGGGAGGCCTGCCAAAAACTGGAGAGTTTCCAACTGGACGGCTGCGAGATATACACCAGCTGCGAGCCCTGTCCGATGTGTTTGGGTGCCATTTATTGGGCACGTCCCGCCAAACTATACTATGCCAACACCCGGGACGATGCCGCCGCCATCGGTTTTGATGACCGGTTTATTTATGAGGAAATCGCACTGGCGCCCTCGCAGCGCCGGCTCCCCACTCTGCAATTGCTTCGCGACGAGGCCTTAGAGGCCTTTCGGTTCTGGCAGGCGTCGGATGACAAAAAGGAATATTAGATGCACAAAAAAGATATGGTCGCCGGTGCGATTATCTTTGCCGCCGGCGACGGGCTGGCGGCAACCATCGGCCATGAGTTTTCCTGGCAACGACTGGCGGGGATGGCGGTATTGGGCGGCAGTTTGTACGCCTGGGAGATACCCGCCTTTTTCGGTTGGATAGACCGGCGTTTTCCCCTCGTGCGTGCCGTACCAGACGGTATGCTCCGCGCCGCGCTCTCAACCCTGTTTTTCAATCCACTTTGGATCGCCCGCCACCTGGCTTTCATCCGGTGGTTCCAAAATGTCCATCCCGTCCTATCCGGCGACCTGCTCACTATCGGCTTGCGATCCTTTGTATATGCACTTCCTGTCGCTCTTAGTGTCAATTATGGACTGCAAAACATCCTCGCCGCCAGGCACCGGTTTTGGGTCAGCTCCGTCTTTTCGGGGATAATGGCCGTGTATTATGCGCTGAGTGCGGCTTGGAGCTAATATGCTTACAAGAGCCCAAGCCCCGAAATTCAAAGCGCACTAGGCAAAGCACCGCTTTTCGAGCAACAATCGCCGACGACCCGGTTGGTTATCAATTGACTGCTGCAAATAGAGTTCTTTCAAAACTCTCCCACCGAACCTGGCAGACTCCTTGCAAAAGAAAACGTAACTGTTTAGTTTTTAGCACAAAAACAGCGGGTACCTGAACAGTTACAAAAAAACAGCCCCTTGGGATAGCCAAGGGGCTTTGATGTGTTTGGTGGAGAATACCGGATTCGAACCGGTGACCTCTTGCATGCCATGCAAGCGCTCTAGCCAGCTGAGCTAATCCCCCATATCGGGCGGCAAAGTTAAGGGAAAAATCTTATCCATACCAGATTTTTGCAACGGAAAGACCACTTTTTTTGCGCTTCCACATTTTTTCAGCTATCTTTGCGTCCGCTTTGCCGAAGTGGCGGAATTGGTAGACGCGCTGGACTCAAAATCCAGTTCCGGCAACGGAGTGCGGGTTCGACTCCCGCCTTCGGCACACTTTCCCGGCCGGGAGCACCGTACACGGCTCCCCGCTCATCGCCAGATGAGCACCTTTTCCTTCCCTACGTATAGTGGGCACATTTCGCAGGTGGACACCGCGCTGAGTCGCTTTGCGCTAAACT
>JALVEF010000202.1 GCA_027031185.1 Saprospiraceae bacterium | reverse complement strand
AGGTACCCGCTGTTTTTGCGCTAAAATGCCCTTTTTGCACCTACCTTTGCCAAAATTTTCTCATGTAGCGCTGCTACACATCGAAAATTTTAGCTTCGGTAGGAACAAAAAAGCCTATTTTATCCCTAAAAACAGGAGCACCTAAACAGTTACAAAGACAAAACCACTCCCGTTGGAGTGGCTTTGCTACATTCACTCATTCTTTTGCTTCCTGTCAATAGCGGTAGTGGTCGGGCTTGTATGGACCTTCCTTAGGGACATTGATGTACTGTGCTTGTTCATCGGTGAGCGTGGTCAGGACGGCGCCGATTTTGTCCAGGTGGAGCCGTGCTACTTCTTCGTCCAGGTGCTTGGGCAGCATATAGACCTTGTTTTCGTAGCGGTCGGCGTGGTTCCACAGCTCAATCTGGGCCAAGGTCTGGTTGGTAAATGAGTTGGACATGACAAAGGAAGGATGGCCGGTGGCACAACCGAGGTTGACCAGGCGTCCTTCGGCCAGTACGATGATGTCTTTGCCGTCTATGGTGTATTTGTCCACCTGGGGCTTAATGGTGTCGCGGGTGTGGCCGTAGTTGGCATTGAGCCAAGCCATGTCAATTTCGTTGTCGAAGTGACCGATATTGCAAACGATGGTTTTGTCCTTCATCTTTCTGAAATGGCGCTCGGTGACGATGTCCTTGTTGCCGGTGGCGGTGACGACAATGTCCACGCGGTCGGCCACATTGTCAAGCGTGTTTACTTCAAATCCATCCATGGCGGCCTGTAAAGCGCAAATGGGGTCAATTTCGGTGACGATAACGCGCGCACCGGCTCCGCGAAGTGAAGCGGCGGATCCCTTGCCGACGTCACCGTATCCGCAGACAACGGCGACTTTTCCCGCCATCATGACATCGGTAGCGCGGCGGATAGCGTCCACGAGTGACTCCCGGCAGCCATATTTGTTGTCAAACTTTGACTTGGTGACGGAATCGTTGACGTTGATGGCAGGCAGGGGCAGCGTGCCTTTTTCGACGCGCTCGTAGAGGCGATGCACGCCGGTGGTGGTCTCTTCGCTGATGCCCCGGATGCCTTCCACTAGTTGGGGGAATTTGTCCAGTACCATATTTGTCAGGTCACCGCCGTCATCCAAGATCATATTGAGAGGCTTGCCGCCTTCAAATGCGTGCAGCGTTTGCTCAATACACCAGTCAAATTCTTCCTCGGTCATGCCTTTCCAGGCAAAAACCGGAATACCGGCGGCAGCAATGGCGGCAGCGGCATGGTCCTGCGTGGAAAAGATGTTGCAAGATGACCAGCTGACTTCGGCGCCCAATTCGACCAAAGTCTCAATGAGTACGGCGGTCTGGATGGTCATGTGGAGACATCCGGCGATGCGCGCCCCTTTTAGAGGCTTGGTGTCGCGATAACGCTCGCGAATGGCCATCAGGCCGGGCATCTCGGCTTCGGCCAGTTTTATTTCTTTGCGGCCCCATTCGGCCAACGAGATATCCGCTACTTTGTAGGGCAGTCTTTCTGTTGTGGTGGACATATCAGTTTTTTTTGGACGGCAAAATTACGTTCTTTCTGCCTAATTTGTTTTTCCCGGGGCCCGGAAAGTTGTTTGTTTTACCGGTTTTCATTCGTCGTTTTGAAATGGTAGCCCGGTAGAAAAAGGAAGTTATAGATGGTTTGTGCCAGGTAATAGCTTGATAACAATGCAATTACAAATGAAATACTTTTTTTATTTGGGCATGCGTGCTAATTTTACGGGTAGGAATCAAACTATCCAAACATGCAGTTGCACCGGACCCATCCGTTTGTGGTCTTGACGGTGCCCCTCGTGCTGGGCATTGTGGCGGGAGACTTGTTGCGCCTGCGTCCGGGGTGGTTTTGGGTGGTTCCCGTGGTGTTGCTGTTGGTGATATTGCTTCGTTATGTGCTTTGGCCGATGCCGTATGCCCATCGGGGACGGTATGGGTGGTACCCGCTTCTCTTTTTCTTTTTATACGGCTGGGTTCGCGTGTTGTATTTTCCGGCGGCGGAGGATGCACGCCATTATAGCCGGTTTGACGGGACGGAGGTGCTGTATGTGGGGCAGGTGGTGCGCCCGCCCGTGAAAAAGCGCTATTTGCACGCCATCGTGCGCATTGACCGGGTGCAGGTGGATGGCAAGGATTTTCAGACAAACGGGAAACTGTATGCCACATTTCCGGACAGTGTGTCGCTTGCCTACGGTGATGTGCTTGTCTTTAGTCGCCGACCGCGGGTATTTGGGCCGCCACGCTATCCGTATGGCTTTGACTTTGGGCGGTACAACTACTACCGGAATATCATTCGTCAGGTATTTTTGGAGCCGGATGACTTTGTGGTGGTAAGGCATGGCCGGGGCCGGTCGGTGTTGGCTTTTGCCTACCGGATGCGTGCGCGTTTTCAAAATGTATTGCGGCGGGTCATCCCGGATGAGACGGACCGGGCGGTGGCGCAGGCGTTGAGCCTGGGCGTAAAAGATGACTTGTCACCACAAATAAAGGAGGCCTTTGCGCGGACCGGCGCTATGCACGTGCTGGCGGTATCGGGCTTGCATGTGGGCATCGTCAGTATCGGGCTGCGCTACCTGGTATTGGCATTGTTGGGGGAGGGGAAGAAGCGCCGGCGTTGGGGACTGCTTATTCAGCTTGCGGGTGTGTGGTTTTTTGCGCTTATGACGGGTGCGGGCCCGGCGGTGCTGCGGGCGGCGCTGATGTTTAGTATCATTGAGACCGGGGTGGCACTAGGGCACAGTAAGAATTTGTACAATAGCCTGGCGGCATCGGCCTTTTTTCTGCTGATGCTCAATCCGTTTTTACTGTTTCAAGTGGGATTTCAGCTCTCGTATCTGGCCCTGGGCGGCATTGTCTTTTTCTTTCCCTACTTGTACCGAATCATGATATGGCGCAGCCGGGTGTTGGACTATGTCTGGCAAATGGTTTGTGTGTCGGTGGCAGCCCAGCTGACGACCTTCCCACTGAGTGTGTATTACTTTCATCGGTTTCCGGTGACCTTTATCTTGTCCGGGCCGGTGGTGATCCCAATGGCGATGGTCCAGTTGCCGTTGACGTTGTTGACTTTTTTGGCAGACTTTGTGTCGTCCGCCCTGGCCGACGGCATGGGACGCGTGACGGGTTGGAGCTTTCATCTGACCAATAGCCTGATTGCCTGGTTGAGCGGGCTGACCGCGGGTGCGGGGGAGAACTGGTATTTTGCGCCGCTGACGACGGCGTTGTGTTTGTTATTGGTGGTGACGACCGGTTATTGGCTGGCCAATAAACGGAAGCGGACGATCTATGCCGTGATGGCGTTGTTGGTATTACTGGTACTCGAACGCAATGTGCTGGAATATCATGCGGCTCATCAGGCCAAACTGGCATTCTATCGCGTCCGGGGACAGGATGTCGTAGGATTTATCAACGGCCATATCATGTACTACTATGCGCCCGGTGCGCTGCCTGCGGAAGCTTGGCACCAGGCGACGGCGGGGCTCCGGGTCCATTGTGATATTGACAGTATTGTCCGGCTACCGGCTCAAACGGAGCTTATCGAAGCTGGTCTTTTGGGCAATGGTTCGAGGTGGTTTTTCAGGGGGACGACGGTCCTGCTTGCCCAGACGGCGGCAGCGGTGGATCAGGGGGCTGATATTCTGTATCTCCGGAAAAGGGCAGCCATCCCGCCGGCCGTGTCTTTCAAACCAAGGATGGTGGTCAGTGCGCCTGCTTTATCGGCCCGTCGGGCCGATAAAGCAGGCGCAATTTTCCAGGCACCGGTATATCCATTGGGATGGGATGGCGGCTTGGTGGCAGATATCCGAAAGTAGGGCCCGGCGATTCGTATTTGTACTATTTAGAAGCACCTAAACAGTTACCTTCAAAAACCGATTTGTATGAAATGGGATTTCTTTATTTACGAGAAAGAAGAACGATGGGGGATTGCGTTTTTGGCTTTGCTGTGTCTGGTGCTGTTTTTCATCTCGTTTTTGTACACGACACCGGCTTACAGATTGAGCGAGGCAGAATTGGAGGCGGTGCGCGCCCAACTCCGGGATACGGTGCAGGCTCCGATCCTCGCTGTCCGGCAGGACAGCAATCTTACTATTGACTTGAATACCATCGGCTATAAGGAGTTGTGTCAATTAGGCTTTGCGCCGCTGACAGCCAGGAAGATGTTGGCCTATCGCCGCAAGGCGGGCTTTCTGACGGTGGAAATGTTGACGCCGAAGTTTGGTGCAGATACGGCGTTGGTGCGGCGGCTGCGGCCTTATATGCAGGTGCGCAGGCCAAGGGAGCGGCGTGGCAGGCCCGTGCGGGACAGTTTGTTTGTATTTGATCCAAATGAAGTGAGTGCCGACGCGTTGCGCCGGCTGGGTTTTCCCGCGCGAGCGGTGAAGGCGCTGCTTGCTTACCGGAAGAAAAACGGGCGTTTCCGGACGGCGCGCGACTTGAAAAAGATCTATGGGGTGTCCGATGCTTTGTACGCACGGATCGCTCCTTATGTCCGGATCCAGGGTACCGGACCGGAGCTCGCACGGGATACGGTGCGCCGGCCTGTGCGGAAGCCGGTGTACCGGCCGCGTGTCATTGAGGTAAACAGTGCCACGATAGCTGATTGGGATCAGTTGCCGGGTATCGGGCCGTATTGGGCTGGCAGGATTGTGCGATGGCGGGACAAGCTGGGTGGCTTTTACCGGATCAGTCAAGTGGGGGATACGTATGGGCTGCCGGATTCGACGTACCGGAAAATCCGGGTTTATTTGACCGTGGATACGACGGCCGTCCGTAAAATCGTGTTGGGGAAGGCGTCTTTTAAGGATATTGTGCGGCATCCGTACATCAATTATGAGGAGACCAAGGCACTGGTTCGCTCCTACCAGGCGGGTCTGATTCAGGATGTGGACGATATAGCTTCGTTGGATATCTTCTCTGCCGGCCGGTGGGCGCGTGTCCGGCCCTACTTGGCGGTGGAGCCGCCGTTTTGATGATAGAGAACACTTTGAACAAAAGTGCCGGGAAGGCATTAAGCGTGAAACAAAAGGTCATGGCAGAAAATAAGAAACCGTCCAGGACGGAGATTAGCGAGTACGGCGAATTTGGCCTGATACGGCATTTGACCGAATCGTTTGCGCCGCGCAATCACTCCACGGTGAGAGCCGTGGGCGATGATGCGGCGGTGTTGGATATGGACGGCAAGCTGACGCTGGTTTCGACGGATTTGTTGCTCGAAGGCATCCATTTTGATTTGAGTTATTTTCCACTGAAGCACTTGGGCTACAAGGCGGTGGCTGTCAATATTTCGGATATATGTGCGATGAACGGTGTGGCACGTCAGGTCACGGTTTCGCTGGGGATATCCAACCGCTTTTCGGTAGAGGCGCTGGAGACATTTTATGCAGGGGTCAAACAGGCGTGCGACGAGTACGGTGTGGATTTGGTGGGTGGTGATACCTCGTCATCGGTGCAAGGGATGGTGATCAGCGTCACGGCCATCGGCGAGGTGGACAAAGATAGGGTGGTGTATCGCAGTGGGGCCCGGGTGGGCGATTTGGTGTGTGTGACCGGTTATCTGGGAGATGCGTATGTGGGGTTGCAGATATTGGAGCGGGAGAAGCGCATTTTTCAGGAGCATCCCGATGTCCAGCCGGAGTTAAAGGGTAATGAGTTGTTTTTGGAGCGCTTTTTTCATCCGGTCATCCGGACAGAGACCATCCAATTGTTTGCGGATGCGCATGTGGTGCCCACGGCGATGATTGATTTGTCGGATGGTCTGGCTTCCGATTTGATGCATATTGGCAAAGCCAGTGGTGTCGGTGCTTACATTGAGGAGGCCGGTGTGCCGATCCGCACGGAGACGCAGCTGAAGATTATTGAGGAATTCCGGATGGATCCGATTACGGTGGCCTTGCACGGTGGGGAAGACTATGAACTGTTGTTTACGGTGTCACCCAAGGATCTGGACAAAGTCAAACTGCTGCCGAACTTGTTTATTGCCGGGGAGATCACGCCGGCGGCGGACGGTTTCAAGCTACATACCAAGGGCGGCAATATTCATGATCTGAAGGCACAGGGCTGGCGTCACTTTTGACGGGAAGCTATTGGCGGTGCTTCAACACCATGGAGATGATCTCATTGTCGTGTGTCAGATGCGGGAGCAGGGTGAAGAGGATAGCGTGGTCGGATGATTTGTCCTGCAAGGCGTTTTTCAGGTAGTCTATGGCGTGCTTGCGCTTTTTTAAAGCGAACAACTCGGCTATCTTGAAATAAGCGACCTGCGTGTCGTCAAAATATAGCGCCAATTCTTCCAGCGCAGTCTCCACGGCGTCAAAGTCCTTGGTCTCGAGCAGAAAACTGATGAAGGCAATCCAGGTATCAATGATATCGGGGGCGCACTCCACGGCGGCTTCAAACGTCTGGCGAGCTGCTTCGGCTTGTCCGGCGGCGTAATACGCCTCGGCCAATTCCAGCAGGTAATCTTCGTTGTCCGGATTGAGCAGGAGGGCGCGCTTGAAAAAGACGATGGACTTGTCCGGTCTTTGCGTGGCTACAAAAGCTTTGCCGAGGATATAATTGGCCTCAGCGGACAAGGCCTCCAGGTCTAATACCTCATTGAGTATCTGAATGGCTTGATGGTACTGGCTGTTTTGCAAGAGGCAGTCACTCAGGCGAATCATCATTTCGGGGTCAGGTGTGCCCAGATTTTGGAGATACTCCCGGTAGTAGAGCAGCGCGGACGCGTAGTCTTTTTTTAGCTCAAAGCATCTTCCGCACTCAATATAGGCGGTCTTGTTTGAGCCATCCAATGCAATACAGTACTCGAGTGCATCAATGGCCCGGTCATAGTCAGTCTGCTCCTGATATAGCAATCCGAGATACAACCAGGCTGCCGGAGTGAAGGGCCGGTGATCCAAATACCGGCGGATAAAGGTGATGGCATCGTCTTGCTCATCCGTAACAGTTGCATAAAAGTACAGCTTGCGCAATAGCGACTCTGCCTGGTCCGCAGGACCTTCCAGGATGCTTCGTTTGGTTACTTCGTAGAGACCGTCAAACTCCCGGAGCTCTTCCAGAATGGCGATGAGCAGGCTGGCAGCATCGGCGGACCGGTAAGTGGTATCGAGATTGTTCAGTACATCTAGCGCCTCGTGAAAGCGGCCTTGTGCATTTAAGCTTTTGGCTTTGAGCAGTTGGGCTTGTTCGTAGTGCTCCCCCACAAAGGCGATCCCTTCCAGGAAAGCAAGGGCCCGGGCAGGCTCATCCAAAAACAACAAAGCACGGGCATAGGCCAAGTCAAATTCGCGGGAGTATGGAAACAACTGCCGTGCCGCCTCGCAGACAGCTTTCCCCCCCAAGTAATTCTTTTTTGAGAAGCAGTACTGGATCAAAGCGTCATAATCCGCTTTCTCAAAATTTGGCACCTTCCCATTTTGTGACAGTTCCAAAAACTCAAAAAACAGCACATCCAGCCGTTGGCTATCGTTCATTCCAGAAGCTTTATTGGTGTAGTCAGGCGCAAATATAGGATTTTACCAATGAGACTGACAGACTTTATACGCTTTTTTTGTTAAAAGTGTTTCAGTATCAATTTCCCGTTACTAGTTGAAAATCACCGTTTTACAAAGCTAAATATCAAAAAAACAATGATTTGTTAAATCTCTTTACTACATTTAGCTGAAAATAGGCTTGCTATGTTTGAGCATTTATCCCAATAAGTAATTCTCCATACCGGTTGCAAAAAAATGTTATATGTGACGCCGGATAATAAAAAAGTGTAATTGTTTAGGTGCTCCTGTTTTTAGCCCACAAAAACAGGGACGCCTCAGGCCGTTACGGATCTTTTGTCCTTCCGGCCAGATAAATGCCGGCGACTATCATCACAAAGTACAAGACCTCACGGCCATGTAATTGGTCTTTCCCTGTAAGGACCGCTATCAGTGTGGCCAGCACGGGCTGCAAATAGATATAGATGCTCACGGTGGAAGCCGGTATGACGCTTAGGGCCGTCACATTCAGCATATAGGTAAAAAATGTGGTAAACAGGAGCACAAACAGAGTGGCAAGCCAAATTTGCTGTGTAAATCGCTCCGGTTCAATGTACATCATTTCGGGTAGGCCTATTGGGAGTGCAAATCCCAGTCCTACCAGAAAGACCCATTTTAATACGGTAAAGGGCCGGTACTTCTCCAGCAAATCTTTGACGATCAGCAGATAGATGGCATAGCTGGTGGCATTGAAAAAAATCATGATATCACCGGCCCACCCGCCACTAAGTGTGTCGCTACCCGGCAAGACAATCAAAACAGCGCCAATCAGGCTTAGCAATATGCCACCCAGCCGCCTCATGGTAAGGACTTCTTTGCCGGTGACCAATGCCATACTCAACACCAAAACGGGCACGGTGAGCATGATCAAAGACGCATGTATGGGACTGGTGCGCTTCAGGCCGTAAAAGAACAGCAGCATGTTGACGGCTGCTCCGAAGAGTCCCGCAAGCACGACAGGCTTGCGGTCTTGTTTGGCAATTTTCTCTCCTCGCGGGGCAAATACAAAGAATAGAGCCGTCGCAAAGGCCAGACGCAATACTATAAAAGCACCGGGCCGGATATATTCGCCATCCATCACCGCCTTGGCAATGGTATAATTCGCCCCATATATCAATGCTACCAAGAACAAAAAGAGATGCGCGACGGGACGGCTGACTTTCAACTTTTTTTGCGCAAAGAAACGCATTTTTTTCTCCGGGGGTACCTTTCGATTGTCCGGCTGCTCCAAAGTACCCGGCCTGTAGATCCACCTGGTACAAAAAAGAGCCGGACGCGCGCGGCGTCCGGCCCACAATGTGCCAAATTTTGGTATGCATGTCCGTTATCTGCGGTGCTTCCGCATGGGTCCGCCCCGCCGGTCACGGACGCGATTGAGCAATTGTCGCTTGAATCTCCGTTCCGCTCGTGGAAGTAAGGCTATTTTGCGTAAGGGCAAAAACTGCCTCAGGTCGCGATATAGCTGGCGCCGCAGGGCCAGCTTTTTCTCTTCACGCTTGAAGAGCTGCTCAATAAACTCCTCCAGTTGGGCGTCGTTCATCAGCTCCGGCTTGGGCCTTTCTTTTTGGGGCTTTAATGCCCGGATTTGCGCCTCGTATTGGTTGTACAAGGGCCAAAAGCGTCCGGCCTCTTCCGGTGTCAGCTGTAGCTGTTCTGTGATCACCCCGACTTTGAGCGCACGCACGCGCTCCATCCGTCTGTCGCCCTTATCGGGGTCTTGTGCTCGGGCGGTGATCAATCCGATCACCAGCAAAAGGCTCAACAATCCTAACTTTCTCATGATGCGGTGTTTAATAGTGTTCAATTGAGTGTTTCTTCCGAGAGTATATCCTCCACTTCCATATCATCCACATCCACGGCATCGAGTATATCCTCGTCACTGTCATCAGGACTGACGAAGACGGCCAGGTCTTCGTCGGAAAATTCGGACAGGTGGGACTCGACGTAGTTGATGATTTCGGCATCTGCTACATGGGGGGCCGGATCCGGAGAGGAGGTCCGGTAGCGATGGGCCACGCCGGCGATGACCAGCAGCAGGACAGCCGCGGCGGCGGCGTGCGGCCACAGCCGCACGCGCTTGGCCGGCTGTGCGCGCCGGAGCGCACGCGAAGCGAGTCCGGAAAAGTATGCGTCATCCGGCTGGGTCTCGCGTTCTCGTCTGATGGCTTCCAGCAAGGGGCGAAGCCGGTCCAGATCCTTTTTTATTTCTTTGTCTTCCATGTGTCAGTAAATGTTTTGGGAAGCCAAATAGTTTCTCAGTTTTTTCACGGCGTGGTGATAGCTGGCCTTCAGTCCGCTCACCGATGTGCCGGTAATGTGGGCAATGTCTTCGTAGGACAGCTGCTCATAGTACCGGAGATGAAATACCATTTTTTGTTTGGGTGGCAAGAGCGCCAAGCCGCGTTTCAAAGTGTCAAGTGTGACCGTGCCGTCCATATCCCGCCCGTCTGACGGGCGCTCCGGCACTGTTTGTTCGTACAAATCCGTAGGCTTGCGTCGTTTTAAGAACTGCAATGCCTCATTGGTCGCAATGCGAAACAGCCAAGTGTAGAGTTTGGACTCCCGTCGGAATTGTCCGATATTTCTGTACACTTTGATCAGCACGTCTTGCATCAAATCATCGGCATCTTCATGCCTTTCGACCATATTGCGCAGATGCCAGTAGAGGCGTTTGCCGTATGTGGCGACGAGCAAACGCAAACCCTCGTCCGCGCATGCCGGATCTTGCAGCAAATCCACTATTCTTGCCTCCACGTCCCTTTTTTGCTGCATCGCTTCCGGGCATTTGTTTTCTTTGACTCGTAGAAAGGCCAAAGGTTTAATCCAGCCGTGTACATTTTTTGTGCGCCTGTTTTTTGCACAAAAACAGCGATTATTTGAATAGTTACCGGAAAATCAGCTCGTCGTCGCCTCCGCATACAGCTTGCAGACCAGCATAGTGATGTCATCGGGAAAGTGTTCACCTTGTTTGTGCTGCAGCGCGAAGTCGTACAGTCGTTGGATGAAGTCTTCCGGCGGCCGGTCAAAATTTTCTTGTGCAAATGCGGCCAGCCGGTCTTGTGACAGGTATTCGTTGGCGGCGTTGCGCAAATCTGTCAACCCGTCTGTAAAAGCCAATATCATGGATGGCCGCGTGAGCGCCTGCCGGCCGATTTGTACACTGGGTAGCGTGGGCGTGGCACCGAGCAACATACATCCGTCGCGAAGCGGTATGGCACGGTCGGTGGTCACGTACAACGGGGGCAGGTGCCCGGCATTTACGTAGCGTATCTCTTGAGACGAAAAGTCCACTATCGCAAAAAACAGCGTAATAAAGCGCTCCCCTTTAGTCACCTGGAAAGTCGCCTTGTTGAGTTTGGTGATGAGGTCGTCCGCAGGCAGATTCTGGAAAATTAAGCTCCGGAGATTGGCCTGAAAATTGGCCATCAGCATAGCGGCACCGATCCCCTTGCCCGCCACATCGGCGATACAAAAAGCGAAGCGGTTTTCATCCAGGGGAAAATAGTCATAGTAGTCGCCCCCGACTTGTGAGTGTTGCCGGTAAAACTTGGCCAGTGCATACAAGTCATTGTGTGGCAGCTGTTTGGGCAGCAGCATTTGCTGGATCTCGGATGCCAGCGCCAATTCCTTTTTCAGGATTTGCTGTTCCACGGTTGCGCGGAACAGCCGCTTATTTTCTAGTCCGACGGCCACAAAGCCCGTCACCGCCGTGATGATCTGAATCTTGTCGTAAGCGATTTCATCCGGTGCGCCTATGAGCACTGCTGCCAGCGGCAAATCCTTGTGCCAGATCGGGATCAGAAAATGAAAATAGGCAGGGAAGGGGTGGGACTTGCCTTTTAGCCGGTGTGGAGACGTGTATTGGGCCAGTGCATTCAGCGCTTCATCGTCCAGGTCTTTTCCCTTTGCCTGACCCTTGGCGATTACCTGCTGCCAGCCGCCCTCTTTATGAATAATCAGCGCCAAATTCGGTATCTCCAGATCCCAGGTCACAAACGAAGCATACATGCGGTACAGGTTCTCCTCTTCCACATTGTTGTTGATCGCCTGTGTAATGGCCAGCAAACTATTCATCTGGAGCTGCTTCAGATACAACTCACGCTCCAGCTGTTCCGCATAAGACTGCGCCGGGGGTTGCGATATGTCTTTCGGCTTGTCCATTGTCGCCGTGAATTTACAAACTAAATCCGAAGCAGAGGATAGATGCCGCAGGCGGGAACAATAAAAAAGGCGAACCAACATAAAGTCAGTCCGCCCGGAAACAATGTAAATCAAACCGCTTCTTTCGCGTGTAGCGTCTCTTTGATAGTTTTCGCGCTGACGCGCGATAGGATGTTTAGTTTCGCTCCAAATATATGGCTTGTAGGAACAGCCCCAAAGCGATGGTACAAAGATAGAATCATTCTCGTGTATTGTGCATATATTTTTTCCACAAAATGTGGAAAAACCTGTTAGATAATTGAAAATCAACATATTGCACGCGTACTTTATCCGGTAGCAATGTGGAAAATCTGTGGAAACAAGTCCGGTTGAGCGCGAATTGTGCTCCTTTTTTATTCGGTATAGCGGTGTAGCGGTCCCGCACTTACTTGCCCATAAAAGCGGAGTGATATAGTGCTCATCTAGCAAAAAGCATAAGCGGAAAGGGGCAAAGCCAAAACCAGGCAAAGCAAGTAAGTGCGGGACGGTGTAGCGGTGTAGGTACTTAAACAGTTACTCAAAATAAGCGTCCGTGCGCCTCTTAGTTTAGGCCGGTGGTACGAGGGAGGCCGCCCCCGCTACTGCCTGGGGGCAGGCAGTAGCGGGGGCGGCTCTTGGCGGTGGAGATTTGTCAAAAAATTTACATATCGGCAAGTTGGCAATGCATCCCGATGGATTTTTCGTACATT
>JALVEF010000201.1 GCA_027031185.1 Saprospiraceae bacterium | reverse complement strand
ACCGGTTGAAATCCAACGATATGCCGTTACCTATGCCAAATGGCTAAAAAAACGGCACGACAATCCCGGCATCGTTGTCGGGCGCGATGGCCGCATCACGGGAAAAATTGTCAGTGAACTGGCCATCAACACCCTGTTGGCTATGGGTGTAAACGTGGTGGACCTCGGCATCTCCACTACTCCCACAACCGAACTTGCCGTTCCCCACCACGGGGCACAGGGCGGCATTATTTTCACAGCCAGCCACAATCCCAAAGAGTGGAACGCCTTCAAATTTTTGAATGACCAGGGTGAGTTTTTGTCCCCGGAGCATGTCCAGGCGCTTATTGATGGATTCCACGACACGGACGTCCAATTTGCTACCGTGGATACCATCGGTATTCGCACCATTGTCACCGATGAGTTGGAGTATCACGTTAAGCGCGTGCTGGAGGACGAATTGGTGGATCCCAAGGCAGTCCGTCAGGCCCGGTTGAAAATAGCCGTGGACGCCATCAACTCATCCGGTGCGCTTATCATCCCCAGGCTGTTGGAAGCAATGGGCTGCGAAGTAGTACTCATCAATGGCGACGTCAGTGGACGCTTCAACCACAATCCGGAACCATTGGCCAAAAATCTGACCCAACTGATGGAGACTGTCGTCCAGACGCGTAGCCATTTGGGCATTGCTGTGGATCCCGATGTGGACCGCCTCGCTTTTGTTACCGAGCAGGGCACCTACTTCGGCGAAGAATATACGCTGGCCGCCATTGCAGACTACGTATTGTCCCGTCACAAAGGCACCGTCGTGTCCAATCTCTCTTCCTCTGCTGTTTTGGATGATGTGGCGGCTAAGCACGGTGTCGAGCGCTATGAGACCCCTGTGGGCGAAGTTCATGTAGTCGCCGGCATGAAAGAAGTGGGCGCTGTCATCGGGGGAGAAGGCAATGGCGGAGTTATTTATCCGCCACTCCATTACGGGCGCGATGCCATCATTGGAATTGCGCTGTTTCTGTCTTACATGGCCAAGAGCGAACGGCGCGCATCAGCCATCCGCTCGGCCCTGCCGGACTACCATATCTCCAAAAACAAGGTGTCCATTCCCAAGGACAAAATACCGGACGTCCTGGACAGATTGAAGCACAAATACAAAGACTATCCCCAAAACACGCAAGACGGCTTGAAAATCTACCTGGATATGGGCTGGGCGCATATTCGCGCATCCAATACGGAGCCGGTGGTACGCGTTATCTCCGAAAGCTCTACACCGACGATGGCCCACCAAATTGCTGCGTCCATAATCACCGATATCGGTAAAATTATCGTGTAGTGGCTTCTCCCCCTATCGCAGAATTGACTACATTGGCACACAAACATCTACACATGACTGTCGAGATCCCATCCGTGCGGCTATTCCGTACCGTACGGTTTTTGCTTTTTCTCGTTTGGGCAGGTTTTGTCACCCCGCTACAGGCCCAGCAACGCGTTTTAAGTTTGGAGGATGCGGTACTGGCGTACCGCAAAGGTTTGACCCCAAAGCGTTTGCCCGGCTTCGTCTGGCCGGAAAACGCGACGTCTTACGTGACGATGAATGCCGCACGGGATACGCTGACCGTGCATCCGCTTCGTACTAATTTTGCAACCGTCGAACTCCGCCCGGATGACGTCCTGCCCGGTTTGGACCGATTCCCGCTCCTGCACTGGGTAAGCGGCAGCGTTTTTTGGTTTACGCAAGGCGACAGTCTGCTCGAATTCAACCTGGAAAGCCGGCGGCTGGCCAAAGTACTGGAGTACCCTTCCGAGAAGGCACAAAACCTGACTTACCATTTCCGCAGCAAACGGCTGGCCTATACCATAGACCACAATCTTTACCTGGCAGATAAGGACCACCGCCAAATCCCCATCGCGCACAGCGATAATCCCGATATCGTCACTGGCCAGGCCATCGCCCGGTTTGAATTTGGCATCCAAAAAGGCATTTTCTGGTCTCCCCGCGGACGCTACCTGGCATTTTATCGCAAGGACGAGTCCAATGTGCCGGATTATCCACTCGTGGACATCAGTACCACGCCGGCGCACGTAAAAATGATCAAGTACCCCATGAACGGCGGCGGCAGTGAAATACCCGCCGTCGGTATTTATTTCCCGGATCGCGACAAAGTCGTCTTTTTGAAAACCAAAAAAGACGACCACTACATCACCAATTTGGCTTGGGACCAAAGCGGCCAATATGTCTATATCGCCGAAGTCAACCGCGACCAAAACCACATGTGGCTCAACCAATATGACCCCTATACCGGTGAACTTATCAAGACGCTTTTTGAAGAAACCAATCCCAAATGGGTCGAGCCAGAGCACCCCGCCTTTACCACCCACTTCTTGCCCCAACGGTTGATTTGGCTCAGCGAGCGGGACGGATTCATGAACTTGTACGCCTATGAATTCCCCACTAATAAACTCCGGCAGATCACGCACAACAAGTGGGTCGCCAAAGAAATTGTAGGATATAGCCGCGTGTTAGGGATGGTAATTTTTACCGGCACAGGTGACAACGCCCTCAACACCCACGCCTTTGCCGTCAATGTCAAGACCGGCAAACAAATACAACTGACGAAAGGAGACGGTGTGCACCGCGTCAAACTGGTGGGCACTAATGATGAATTTCTCATTGACGAGTACACATCCCGTACCGTGCCTTACCGTTTGAGTTATCTGAACCTGCGCACCAACGAATGGCATACCATTTATACCGCACCCAATCCCCTGGCCGGGGTCAAAATCGGAGATATTGACGTCTTCACGATCAAGTCCTATGACGGGACGGACCTATACGCCCGCCTGATCAAAGCTTCGGATTTTGATCCCCATAAGCGCTACCCCGTACTCGTCTATGTGTACAACGGTCCCCATGTCCAGCTCATCACAAACCGTTGGCGGACCGGCGCACCGCTTTGGATGCACTGGCTCGCCGAACAAGACTACCTGGTCTTTACCATTGACGGGCACGGATCGGACAACCGCGGTTTTGACTTTGAGAGTGAAATTTTCCGCCGGCTGGGCTTCCATGAAATGCAAGACCAGCTCATTGGCGTGGACTGGCTCAAGCGACAGCCCTTTGTGGACACCACCCGCCTGGCCGTCCACGGCTGGAGCTACGGGGGCTTCATGACCACATCTCTTATGCTCCGCCACCCGGGTGTGTTCACCACCGGCGTGGCCGGAGGGCCCGTCATTGACTGGAAGTGGTACGAAGTCATGTACGGGGAGCGATACATGGACACCCCGCAGACCAATCCCGAAGGATTCAAGGAAAACTCCCTACTCAATTATGTAACCAATCTAAAAGGCCACTTGCTCACCATCCACGGCACGGTGGACGATGTCGTCGTCCCCCAACACAACTATGCCTTCATCAAAAAGTGCGTAGATGAAGGTGTCCAGACAGACTTCTACCCCTACCCTATGCATCCGCATAATGTACGCGGCAAAGACCGTGTACACCTGATGACGAAAGTGCTGAATTACATCATGGAGCACAATCGCTGACAAAATCCCAATCTCCGGGCAATTTTTTGCCTGATTTATGC
>JALVEF010000200.1 GCA_027031185.1 Saprospiraceae bacterium | reverse complement strand
GCCCTACATAATCGGCGCCGGCTTCCTTGGCTTCGGCCTCCTTGTCCGGCGAGCACAATACCAGCACCCGCTTGGTCTTACCCGTACCGTGAGGGAGTACGACCGAACCGCGGATGCCTTGGTCTGGTTTGCGCGGATCTACGCCGAGTCGAACGTGCAAATCCACAGATGCATCAAACTTGGCGGTACTCAAGTCCTTGACCATTTTAGCAGCCTCGTCCAGACTGTACTCTTTGGTCAAATCGTACTTTTTCTCTACCGCCTGTCGTTTTTTTGGTTTCTTCATAGTTTCAAAGCTTTGAGGTACAAACGTTGCCAGCAAGGGCGAAACTTCCTCGGTTATTCTTTAAAGCGCAGCCATCAGGTCGCCGGCCTTTAGCCCCGGCGGGTCATCCGGATAGGTACAAACAGGCACTTATTCCTCCCACGGAGGTGTACCCGTCACTCTCAGCCCGATGCTGCGGGCCGTACCGGCCAGCATTTTCATGGCGGATTCGATGGAGAAGGCGTTCATGTCCACTATTTTGCCTTCAGCGATCTCTTTGATCTGGTCCCAAGTCACAGAGCCTACCTTGATACGGTTGGGTTCGGCGGAGCCCTTCTTCACCTTAGCGGCTTGCATAAGCTGGACGGCTGCCGGGGGCGTTTTGATAATGAAATCAAAGGACTTGTCTTTGTACACGGTAATGATCACCGGCAAGACCTGTCCCATTTTGTCCTGGGTACGGGCATTGAAGCGCTTGCAAAACTCCATGATGTTGACGCCCTTTCCCCCCAGCGCCGGCCCGATCGGCGGCGCCGGATTGGCCTGTCCGCCTCGTACTTGCAGCTTGATATAACCGTCAATTACCTTTGCCATCTTGTCGTTTTTTCCACACCGAAACTTTGAGAAGCATCCCAGGAGGCAAAGCCCGGCGTTTGGTTATGTTTTGACTATCGTCAAGATTGCTTTTCCACCTGGATGAAGTTCACCTCTACTTCAGTCCCGCGTCCGAAAATCTTGACAATGACTTTTAGTTTCTTTTTCTCCTCATTGATCTCCTGAATATCACCGACAAAGCCCTTAAACGGCCCGTCAATGATCTTGATAGTTTCACCTACCAAAAAAGGATCAATGAGTGATTCAATGTTGTCCTGAGTCTCATCCACTTTACCCAGGAGTCTATTGGCATCCGAATCCTTCATAGGAGTTGGATTCGTACCGCCAAGGAAGTTGATGATATTAGGCAGGCCCGTCAATTCCTTGACAATCGGACCTTTCAGTTTGCCTTCCACCGCTTCCACTAATATATAACCGGGCAGGATATTGCGCTCGTGAATAACTTTCTTTCCTTTGCGAATCTGATAGACCTTTTCGGTCGGGACAAGGATTTGCTTGATGATATCCTGCCAGCCGGAACGCTCCACTTCCAGTTCCAGTCGTTCCTTTATCTTTTTTTCCTTGCCGCTAATGACGCGCAAGGAATACCATTTTGTTTTTTGATCTGTCATTTCCATCATAGCAAAGTAGGCATTAACCCAATGAGTAAATAAACTCAAGGACGGTTTTAGATGTCAGATCCATAAAAAACACGATTATAGAGAGCAGTAAAGTAAAGACCAATACAACTACGGTACTTGCTTGCAGGCTTTCCCAAGATGGCCAGGTGACTTTATGGGTCAGTTCAAAATAACTTTCCTTCAGGACGCTGATGATCTTATCCATGATGTGGTGATACTTTGGCACGGGAGGAGGGACTCGAACCCCCAACCTAAGGTTTTGGAGACCTTCGCTCTACCAATTGAGCTACACCCGTGTATAACGTACCGAAAACGCAAGAATTAAACGTCCGGGCGGACGTTTAATTCTTTGCGTTCGGCGTATGGTCACCGGCCCCTATTCAAAGGCCGGGCAAATAATTTAGTCCAGGATCTCAGTCACCTGACCGGCGCCTACGGTGCGGCCGCCTTCACGGATCGCAAAGCGAAGACCTTTCTCCATAGCGATCGGGGTGATGAGCTCGACTTCCAGCGTGACGTTGTCACCTGGCATTACCATCTCTACGTTTTCGGGCAATTTCACGTTGCCAGTCACGTCAGTGGTACGGAAATAAAACTGAGGGCGATAGCCTTTGAAGAAAGGTGTGTGGCGTCCACCTTCTTCTTTACTCAGGATATATACTTCGCACTTGAAGTGTGCGTGCGGCGTCACAGAACCTGGCGCACAAATTACCTGACCGCGGCGAATTTGCTTTTTGTCAATACCACGGAGGAGGATACCGGCGTTGTCACCTGCTTCGCCGCGAGAGAGGATCTTACGAAACATTTCGATACCGGTCACGGTGGATGTCAGCGGCTTTTGACCTTTTTTCATCAGACCGACAATCTCCACCGGGTCCCCGGTGTTGACGACGCCGCGCTCGATACGGCCGGTAGCAACCGTACCACGACCAGTGATGGAGAAGACGTCCTCGATAGGCATCAGGAAAGGCTGATCCACCAGACGCTGAGGCTCAGGGATGTCCTTGTCCACAGCATCCATCAAATCTTTGATGGCCTGTACGTGTGTAGGATCTCCTTCAAGCGCCTTCAGAGCGGAGCCCTTAATGATGGAGATGTTGTCACCATCGTAGTCGTATTGGCTGAGAATCTCGCGTACTTCCATCTCGACGAGCTCCAGCATTTCTTCGTCATCTACCAGGTCCACCTTGTTCATGAAGACGACAATAGCCGGCACACCAACCTGACGTGCCAAGAGGATGTGCTCACGCGTCTGCGGCATCGGACCATCGGTAGCGGCCACGACGAGGATAGCACCATCCATTTGGGCCGCACCGGTCACCATATTTTTGACATAGTCGGCGTGGCCTGGGCAGTCCACGTGTGCGTAGTGTCTATTGACGGTTTCGTACTCCACGTGCGCCGTATTAATGGTGATACCCCGCTCTTTTTCTTCGGGAGCGGCGTCAATGGCGTCATAGTCTTTGACCTCCGCCAGACCCTGCTCGGCCAACACTTTGGTAATAGCGGCTGTCAATGTCGTTTTCCCGTGGTCAACGTGGCCGATTGTGCCGATGTTGAGATGCGGTTTGGTCCTCTGAAATTCTTCTTTTGCCATTAGTGGGACATTTTTGTGATAAAGATGAAGCAAAAACAACCTGAGCCAATGACGGGATTTGAACCCGTGACCTCATCCTTACCAAGGATGCGCTCTACCCCTGAGCTACATCGGCCTGTTGGTGAAGGACACCGGAGCCATGGCCCCGCAAACGGTACACAAATACCCGGGAGCGGCCCCGAAGTCCGCCGGCAGACCGCCTTCGGCGCCGGTGTATCCAATTGGAGCGGGCGACGAGACTCGAACCCGCGACCCTCAGCTTGGAAGGCTGATGCTCTACCAACTGAGCTACGCCCGCATAAAACGCTCTTCAGGATTGCTTGGTTGCGTTCGTGGGAGTGATAGGATTCGAACCTATTCAGTCATAGACACCAGATTTACAGTCTGGCCCGGCTCTCCAACTCCGGCGCACTCCCAAAAAATATGCCCGGCATTTCGCCGTGCCGTCTCTAACTTTTTAGAGTAGATTGGTGT
>JALVEF010000199.1 GCA_027031185.1 Saprospiraceae bacterium | reverse complement strand
GGACGATTTTGCGGCCCCGCACTTTCTTGCTTTACAGGATTTTAGCTTTGGGCCTTCCGCATTGGCTTTTTGCTTGATGTAAGTTATTTGCTCCGCTTTGACGGTTCGGCGGCACTTGCCGCGGGCGGGAGATAGGCGTGCGGGCGCACGCCTATCTCCCGCCCGCTTATGGGACTGTGCCGGACGCGTCTCCCGCATTCACGGTGAACAATCGGGCGTTCCTGCCGTTATGGCCCAAAATGTACTATCATTATGGAAATCGTCTTTGCCACCGGCAATGCACACAAAGTGCGGGAAGTCAATGAAATCGCCGGTTCGGGCCTGCGCTTCAAGAGCTTGGCAGACATCGGCTGCACCGAGGAGATCCCCGAGACGGCCGATACGCTACGCGGCAATGCCATACAAAAGGCTAACTACGTATCCCGGCACTATGGTGTCAACTGCTTTGCCGAGGACACTGGATTGGAAGTGGCGGCACTTGATGGGGCACCCGGCGTCCACACTGCCCGCTTTGCCGGCCCGGAAAAAGATCCTGCCGCCAATATTGCTCTGCTGCTCCGCAAATTACAGGGCGTCGCCGACAGGCGCGCAAACTTTCGCACCGTCATTGCCCTGAATTTGGACGGTACCCAGCATATTTTCGAGGGTATTTGTGAAGGCACGATAGCCCACCAACCCGCCGGCGACGGGGGCTTCGGTTATGACCCCATCTTCATCCCCGACGGCATGGACGGCAAGACTTTCGCGCAGCTGTCCAAGGAGGAAAAAAACAAAATCAGCCATCGCGGCAAGGCCGTTCGACAACTGTTCCGTTTTTTGGAGAATCGCACCAAAAGATAGTCGAATAATTCCCGAAAAACGTCTGACAAGTGCGGCCCTTGGCCTCGAAAAAAGCGTACCTTTGGAGTCTGAAACGCGCATCCCGGCACGGTCCGTCGCGGTAGGGCGTATCATCGGGCCGCGGCTGCGTTTTCAAGCTGCCATACCAACAAACTACCGAGTTAATGCAACAAAAAACTGACCTAAATACCATCATCGGGCTGTTGCTCATTTTTGTTTTGTTCTTCGTTTGGTCAAAGTTTTTTGCGCCCAAGCCCCCCGTCAAACCGGAACCGCAAGCCAGCACGGACACGATCGAAGTCCGGCCCGCGGACGTAGATACCACCACGATCCCCCGCCGGCAGGCAAATGCATCACTTGATGCCGGGGGAGATGCCACGGCAAACGAGCACTACGGCCTCCTTGCCCCGGCGCTTACCGGCGAGGACAAGGAGGTATCCTTGGAAAATGACCTGATGCGCGTCACCTTCTCGTCCAAAGGCGGGCAGATTAAAAAGGTATTTCTCAAACACCACGTCAAAACTGTCTTGCTCGACAAGAAGAGGCGCAAGAAAGCCAAGGAGCCGGTCACGCTTTGGGACAATCCCGGCAATCGGTTTGAATATCACTTCAAACTTGACGGCGCGTCCGATTCTATCAACACGGCCCGGCTGTACTTTACGCCCCACCTGTCCGGCAATGTTTTGACGCTAACGGCGCAAGGTGCCGACGGTGCTGCCTTCCAGCAGGTCTATACTATCCGGGACGGCTCTTATGCCCTGGACTACGAGATCAAACTCCCGGGCCTGGCCTCCCGGGTTGAAGGGCCGATTGTACTGCGCACGGAAAACTACCTGAACAAGTTGGAGTTGCCTTCGCCATACGGTGAGAAGATGTATGCTACGGCCTATTACAAGCCGGTGGATGACGACTACGAGAAGCTGAGTCCGAGCAAAGTCAACGAAGAAAAATCCGAAGGCCCTGTCAAATGGGTTTCCGACGCCAACCAGTTTTTCAACTCGACGCTGATTGCCCGGACAAGCTTTGAGCGTGCAAGTGTCGAGCTGACGCCGTTAAAAGACAGCGACAAAGCCATCAAGCTCATCCGCAAAGAGCTCCAAATACCGGTCGGGGAGCGCTTTGCCATGACCTTTTACAACGGACCCAACGAGTTTGAGCGGTTGCGGCAATTCCATGTAGATTTGGAAATGGTCATCCCGTTTGGGCGGAGCATTTTCGGAGCGATCAACCGCTGGGTCATCCGGCCGCTGTTTGATTTCTTGTCCGGATTGACGGGGCAGGTGGGCTTGTCCATTGTTCTATTGACGCTCATCGTCAAGTTGGCCGTGTATCCGCTGACCTTAAAATCGCTGAAGTCCCAGGCCAAGATGCGGGCATTGAAGCCGGAACTGGATGCGCTAAAAAAGAAATACGGCGACGACCAACAGGCCTATTCGGCTGCCACGATGAAGCTGTACCAGGAGTACGGCGTCAATCCGATGGGGGGCTGCCTGCCGATGCTGTTGCAGATGCCGATTTGGTTTGCGTTATACCGGTTCTTTCCGGGAGCGATCAACTTCCGGCAGCAGCGCTTCTTGTGGGCCGATGATTTGTCCACGTATGACGATGTGATTCACTTTGGGCACAAGATACCCGTATTTGGTGACCACATCAGCTTGTTTACCCTGCTATGGGTCATCTCCATTCTCGTCTATACATGGTACAATTCCAAACAGATAGACATGTCGCAGGCGAATCCGTCCATGAAGTACATTCAGTACATCATGCCGCTAATGTTTTTGTTTGTGCTCAACAGCTACGCGTCAGGGTTGACGGCTTATATGCTTGTTAGTAATTCATTAAACATTGCGCAAACATTTATCACCAAGAAGTTCGTTATTGATGATGAGAAGGTACGTGCGGCCGTCCTGAAGAACAAAGAAAGGACCAAGAAAGGGCGATTTGCTACCTTCCAGGAGCGACTGGCCAAAGCCATAGAGGAGCAGCAGCGCCTGCAGGAGCAACAGAAGAAAGGGAAGCGGAAGTAAGCCGGCGCGCGTATGCTTCCGGTGCCGGAACAAGAATTCACCCGGGCGGTCACTGTGGCCGTTCGCCAAAGCATGATATCATGAAATACCTATTCGCCATTTTCACGCTTGTTGCTGTTGTGCTTCTGGTCTCCTCCTGTCACCGCAAAGCGGCGGCCGGCAAGCATACCACCGACCAACCCAAAGCGGGGGCCGTTGAGGATAGCACCGGATTTGCCGAGCAAGTGCCTATTGATGGTGTAAAAGATCACGGGACTTTGGTGCTCGTCATCAAGCGGGGGCCATGTTATGGCAAATGTCCCTGGTATGAAGCGGCCTTTTATGACAATGGTACGGTACTGTATTACGGCAAGAAATTCGTCGCACACACGGGGAAATATCGCTTGGAGAGCACACCTGAAGTGGTACGTTCCTTATTGCGCAAGGCCCGGGAGATTGGCTTCATGAATATGGCATCGGAATACCCCACCGACCCGAATCGCAAGATCACGGATTTGCCGACAACGACCATAATGGTCAAGTTTGGGCGGACGGCCAAGACGGTCAAGATGACCAATGAAATGCCGGTGGAATTGGTGGAGTTTGGTCACGACATTGACTCTGTCTTGGAGCGATTGCCGTTTCCGGAGCAAAAGAATTGAACCGGCCGGTGTAAACCACAGACAGGGTCAGGCGTCTCTGTTATTCAAAAAAGGCGTAGTTTGGTGTG
>JALVEF010000198.1 GCA_027031185.1 Saprospiraceae bacterium | reverse complement strand
TTCGGCGGTGAGCTTCTTACTGACTGCCAGCCGCATCAATTCCAAATAACTATTGGTTGCCGTGGAGCCCTCCACGGCAACATTGAAATTGGGAAGTTGATTGAGCGGGGCCCGGAAGCTCACGCTTTTTTCCGTACCATCCACCACAAAATAGGTCAGACGGTTGCCCACTTTCAAGGCGTAAACCCCCGGTGGCGCCCGGAAATCTGCTATCGTGAAGGCACCGGTCTGATCGGTCTGTCCCCGGGCCACGGACGCCGGTTTGGAATTGTTGTACGCGACACGGAGTATCTGCACCGGCTGATTGGCACCGCCTTCTATTTTCCCGGACAGGGTCACCACACGCCCTGCCACCGCAGTTTGCGGTGCAGTGTTTTCCGATGAAGTTGACGGGGATACCACCGTTTCATCAGTTCCGGCAGTGGCAGGCTCCGAAGCATTTTTTTGTGAACCGCCGCAAGCCCCCAGCAGGACGAGCAGCGCTAAGGAAAGCAGGTATTTCATAAAGAATTGTTTTATGGTCACGGTTCCGCGGTGCTTTTGGAGTAATCAGGCGCAATGGTTTAGGTACCCGCTGTTTTGTATGAAAGTAAATGTTTAGGTACCCGCTGTTTTTGCGCTAAAAACAGGAGCACCCAAACAGTTACGTATGAAAAGCACCTAAACCGCTACAATCAAGCATCGCCAAGCCGATCAGGTTTTGTCCGGAGAGAGCCGGTGTATCAGGCCTCTATCTTTTGACGGATAAACTCCAACGCCTCATCCAAACCGGCAACATCCTTACCTCCGGCTGTGGCAAAATGGGGCTGACCGCCGCCACCACCTTTGATGGCGCGAGCGGCCTCACGTATCCAGGCGCCGGCGTCGAAATGTTTGGCTTGGGCAAGCGCTTTGTCCATGGTGACGATCAGTTGTGGTTTGCCGCCGATCGAGGCGCCGAGAGCCACAACGGCCTTGTCGCGGGACTTGGCCAGGTCAAAGGCCAACGCCTTGAGCGCCTTGGCATCCGGCACTTCCACCTTGGCCGTCAGGTATTCAAAATCTCCTTTGGAGACAAAGCGGTTGCGCAGGTCGCCGGCCAGATTTTTGGCACCGGCGGCGGTCAATTTTTCCACTTGGCGCCTGAGTGCTTTGTTCTCTTCCAGCAGACCGGCCACCCGTTTATAGGTACCGGACGGATTTTTGAACAGGCCGCGGATGGCTTTCAGCTCAGCCAACTCTTCGTTGACAAAGGCCTCGGCTGCCGGGCCGGTGACGGCCTCGATGCGTCGGACACCGGCGGCTACGGCGGACTCCGAGCGTATCTTAAACAGGCCGATTTGGCCGGTTCGCTCCACGTGGATGCCACCACACAACTCACGCGAGTAGGCCGGGTCGAAGGTAATCATCCGCACCACATCGCCATATTTTTCGCCGAACAGCATGACGGCGCCTGCTTCCCGGGCCGCTTCAATCGGAATGCGGCGATCTTCCTGACGCTCGATATTTTGCCTTATTTTTTCGTTGACGATGGCCTCCACACGCGCCAGTTCTTCATCGGTCATCTTTTGAAAGTGCGAAAAGTCAAATCGCAAATAGGTATCTGTGACCAACGATCCCTTTTGCTGCACATGCGTACCGAGCACCTGACGCAAGGCGGCGTGGAGCAAATGTGTCGCCGAGTGGTTGTTGGCCGTCAGGCGGCGACGGACCGCATCCACCCGTGCCGTGACGGGATTCGTCGCCAGATCTTCCCGGGGCCCGGGTAGCTTCTCGACGTAATGAATGATCAGGTCGTTTTCCTTTTTGGTGTCATAGACGGTGATGGTTTCCCCGCCTATAATCAAAACGCCTTTATCCCCCACTTGACCGCCCCCTTCGGGATAAAAAGGTGTCTTATCCAGGACAATTTGATATTGGGGCCGGTCCTTTACCAGAACCGTGCGATATTTGGCGATGCGGGCATCGGCGATTTCCGTGGTATCATAGCCGGCAAACTCGACGTCTTGCACATCATTGAGCACCACCCAATCTCCCACCTGACGCTTGGCGTCATCCCGTGAGCGGGCCTTTTGAGCTTCCAGTTCGCGTTCAAAACCGGCTTCATCCACCTGCCAGCCCTTTTCGGCGGCGATGAGCCGTGTCAGGTCAATGGGAAAGCCGTAGGTGTCGTACAGCTCAAAGGCCACTTTTCCGGGGATCACGCCGTCGGGCACGTCCAGGCTTTCAAAGCGTTTGAGGCCGGTTTCGAGTGTGCGCAGGAAGGCGCGCTCTTCTTCAAAAATCACCTTACGGACAAAAGATTCCTGCGCCTTCAATTCGGGGAAAACGTCTTCAAAATCGGCAGCCAGTACCGGCACCAGTGTATGCATAAACGGCTCCCGGATGTTGAGGAAGGAAAAATAATAGCGCACTGCCCGGCGCAGGATGCGACGGATGACATAGCCGGCACCCGTATTGGATGGCAAAGCACCGTCCGCGATGGCAAAGGCCACGGCGCGGATGTGGTCGGCCACGACACGCATCGCCATATCCTGTTTGGCATCTGGCCCAAAGCGGTGCCCGTAGGTCAGTCCGCTTGCCTTTTCGATATGTGCAAAAACGCGGGCGAAGACATCCGTATCATAAGTGGAGTCCTTTTTTTGTAGCACGCGGCACAGCCGCTCGAATCCCATACCGGTATCCACGTGATTGGCGGGCAATGGCTCCAACTTACCATCTGCTTTTCGATTGTACTGGATGAAGACCAGATTCCAGATCTCAATGACATCGGGGTGGTCTTTGTTGACCAGTTCTACTCCCGGCACTTTGGCCCGCTCGGCATCGGGCCGCATATCCACATGGATTTCAGAACTGGGCCCGCAGGGGCCGGTATCTCCCATCTCCCAAAAATTGTCTTTCTTGCCGAAAGCCAAAATGCGGTCCTCGCTCACCCATTTTTTCCACTCTTCCCGTGCTTCGGTATCAAAAGGCACGCCTTCTTCATCACAGCCGCCGAAAACGGTCACGTAGATGCGATCTTTGTCAATGCCGACGACTTCCGTCAGGAATTCCCAGGCCCAGGCGATGGCTTCGGCCTTGAAGTAGTCACCGAAGGACCAGTTGCCCAGCATTTCAAAAAAGGTGTGGTGATAGGAGTCCCGCCCGACGTCTTCCAGGTCGTTGTGTTTGCCGGACACCCGCAGGCATTTTTGTGTATCCGCTATCCGGGGATTGTCGGGATGGGCATGGCCCAGAAAATAATCTTTGAACTGGTTCATCCCGGCATTAACAAACATCAACGTCGGGTCGTCTTTGTTCAGCAGGGGAGCCGAAGGGACTATCTTATGGCCTTTGCTTCGAAAAAAATCAAAAAAGGCATTGCGTATCTCTCTGTAATTCATGGTTTTCTCTTGACTGCACGGCCTGACCGGCAAATGCCCGCAAAATTAGGCATTTTTGGCCTTTCGCACGCTACGACCGGCTCGTTTAGCGCCTGCCTGATTACACGAGTCTGCTTGTTTGGTTTTTGTGCCCGCCGTTCCGCCAAGGCCATTGCCTTACTCTGCTTGCTTTACCTTCAACCCTGGCTCCCATTCCCCGGCACAGTTTCAGGGCAAAAGCC
>JALVEF010000197.1 GCA_027031185.1 Saprospiraceae bacterium | reverse complement strand
TTACATCCCCGCCCTATTGGCATCTGAAAGATTATGGTGCCGATAACCAAATTGGTTACAATGACAGTTATGAAGAATATATAAATAACTTGAATCTTGTTTGGAAAGAGTGTTACCGGGTACTCGATAATGGTTGTAGATTGTGTGTAAATATTGGCGACCAATTTGCACGTTCCGTTTATTACGGCAGATATAAAGTAATCCCAATACGAACTGAAATCATAAAATTCTGTGAAAGTATTGGGTTTGATTATATGGGGGCTATTATTTGGCAGAAAAAGACAACCACAAACACAACAGGTGGAGCCTCATTGATGGGTAGTTATCCAACACCGAGAAATGGGATTTTGTCCATAGACTACGAATTTATCTTAATTTTTAAGAAACTGGGCACGCCTAAAAGGCCAAGCAGGGAAGTAAAGGAAAAATCAAAAATGACCAAGGAAGAATGGAAAACCTATTTTTCCGGACATTGGAATTTTGGCGGGGCCAAACAAGACGGCCATATTGCAGTCTTCCCGGAAGAATTGCCGAAACGTTTAATTAAAATGTTTGCATTTGTCGGTGATACTGTTCTCGACCCCTTTCTTGGAAGCGGCACGACTTCTCTTGCAGCAAAAAATCTTGGCAGAAACTCTATTGGGTATGAAATCAACAAAGAATTTTTGCCATTTATTAAGAAAAAACTAAACATCAAAAGCGACAAACTAAATCAGTTCGAATTATTAGAAGAAACACCCACAATTGACTTCAAAGATGAAATAGAAAAATTGCCTTACATTTTTAAAGACTTCCATAAGTTCGACAAAAAAACCGATCCCAAAAAACTTCAGTTCGGCTCAAAAATTGACAAAAATAGCTCAACCCGGCGAGAAGAATACTATTCTGTAAAGGAAATAATTAGTCCTGAGTTGATAAAATTAAACAACGGCCTGATCGTTCGCCTAATTGGCGTAAAAGAAAAAAAAGAAGCAAACGGAAAAGCAAAAGAGTTTCTTATGTTGAAAACAAAAGGACAAAAGGTTTTTTTAAGATTTGACAAAACAAAACATGACAAAGATAATAATTTGATGGCTTATGTGTACCTGAAAAACAAAACATTCCTAAATGCTCACTTAATCAAAAAAGGACTGGCAGAAGTTGAAATGTCTCATCAATACAAAGCAAAAGAACGATTTATAAATTATTATAAAAATGTAACTGCTTAGGCGCTCCTGTTTTCAGCGCAAAAACTGCGGGTGCCTCAACCGTTACAAAAACACCTGACAAAACGCCTAAACATCCATAGTCGCGCAAAGCTGACCCACCGGCCCGTTGCGATATATAGTTTCACAGGCCCACCCTCGCCTTTTGCTCCTATTCCCGCACCATTTTACGAACTTTAGACGATTTTCCCGGTATTCGTGTGCATTTTTTCATAACTTGTGCGCGATAAGTTGGCTAATTTGCTTTGGGAGCAAGCCACATTTTGTAGCTTCGCACGTTAATACAGCAGATTCTCCCTTTTTCGGGCGGTTTATAAAACGAATTGAATTGATTAGCTATGAAAGCAAAACACTTACTTTTCGCGGCGTTTTGTATGCTGACACTCGCTGCACAAGCCCAAACCTACACGTTTACGGCTACGACCGGAGCGTATGAGTACCTGACCGACAGCATTTCCTTAAACAATGGACTTACCTGGGATGATCCCCAATTTACCATCCCCATTGGCTTTGATTTCCAATTTTTTGACACTACGGTAAATCAGATCTTTATCTCGGAAAATGGAGGCGGTGGTCTCCTGACATTTGATGACACCGATACTGGCATCCATCCCATTTTGGTTGCCTATGCAGAAGATCTTATGGACCGGGCCGCGGACACCATAAACTATGAGGATGAGCCGGGGGCTTTATCTCCCATATCTTATAAGCTGGTAGGAGATCCGGGACATCGGATATTGAAAATCGAATGGAAAAATGCAGGTTTTTTCGACGATATATATGAAGACAATGTATCCACTGACTATGTCAATTTTCAACTGTGGTTGTACGAAGGAACGAATGACATAGAAATTCATTTCGGGCCGAATGCCATCACCCAACCCGATTTGGATTACTGGACCGGTAAGGGCCCGGCAATTGCCCTGGTGCCTCACTTTGATTTTGACAATGGTGACATAGTAGGAAGTGCTTTGTTATTGTCCGGTGTCCCTTACGCGCCCGAACTGAATCAGGTAAGTTCTGATTTTGAAACTTACTCCCTTGACGGGACCATACCTGATGGGACGATCTATAAGTTTTCCTTCCATCCGGATGGCGTGTCAGAACTTGCCGCCGGTGCCGCCATCGTCTCCGTATTCCCCAACCCGGCCGGAGACGTCATCTATATCCTGCACCGTCAATCGGCTTCCGCCATCCACAAGATCATCATCCGCGACCTAAACGGCCGGGCCGTAAAAACCATTAACCAGCCGTCTGGCCGTGTGGACATTTCCGCGCTTCCACCGGGGCCGTATGTGGTGTTTGCCCACACCGCTTCCGGCGTAATAGCCAAAAAACTGATCAAGGAATAAGAATCGCGATCAGGCGCTTATACTCATGGGGTCATTGTCTCCTTTGACAGGGCGGTGGCAAAGCGCATGCAAGCATAATGCCAGGCTCCGGGTGGTGTGGCTATTCCTCCTCGAACGTAACTGTTTGGGTGCTCCGGTTTTTAGCACAAAAACAGCGGGTGCCTAAACAGTTTCCCTCAAACAACTATTTCCCCTCCACTTCGTTTGGGAGCAGAAAGAAAACTTGCACATGGGAGAAGCCTTTGTCCAAAGTCCCGTCCTGCTATTGTTTGTCGTGGCCGCGCTCGGCTACGGTCTGGGCAATTTGTCCGTTGGCGGATTCAAACTCGGCGTGGCAGCCATACTGTTTGTCGGCTTGCTGTTCGGTGGCGCCAATGCCGCCTATCACATTCCTGAGACCATTATCATCCTGGGACTGACCATCTTTGTATATAGCATCGGCCTGCGGAGCGGCCCGACCTTCTTCTCCACCTTCCGGCATCGCGGCATGCGCGACGTCGGCTTTATCCTGGTTATGTTGAGCCTGTCGGCCCTGATTGCCACCGGCGTCCACTTCCTCTTCGGCTTCCGGCCCGCACTGACCGGCGGTGTCTTCGCCGGCAGCAGCACCAATACCCCGGCACTGGCCGGCCTGGTGGACATCATCCGGGGCGAACCCGGCCGCACGGACCTGGCGGCACAAAAAGCCGTGGTCGGCTATTCGCTGTCCTATCCCATTGCCATCGCCTCCGCGATGGCAGCCATCGTCCTGACCATCAAACTGCTCCGCATTGACTTTCGTGTCGAAGAAGAAAAACTCAAAACAGAATTTCCGGTACGCCAGGAGGTCACCAACGCCACCATCCTGATCACCAATCCGGACATCGAGCACATCACCATCCGCGACCTGAAGCGCCTCTACCGGTGGAAAGTCGTCTTCGGTCGCGTCCAGCACCCCGACGGGCGCGTCGAACTCATCCACTGGGATTCCACCTTACAGGCAGGCGACAAAGTCGTTGTCGTGGGGTACAATGAACAGGTAGATGCCGTGGCCCGCATCCTGGGCAAGCAGGCGCCCCAAGGC
>JALVEF010000196.1 GCA_027031185.1 Saprospiraceae bacterium | reverse complement strand
CAACAGGAACAAAAAATGCCTATTTTATCCCTAAAAACAGGAGCACCTAAACAGTTACGAGTTGTGAATTGAAACGCTTGTTTTGCCGGCGCCCGCCGGCAAAACGCATAATGTCCGGCGGGAAAAGGCAAGGCTTCGATTCGGGATGTGGTGTGCACTTAACAAAGAATTTGGGGCTTCGTAATAACCTGAAAGGCCTGCTTTCCGTTTGTGAAGGCGGATAATCCGAATGAAGTCGCTATGAATCACGGTTCTAAGATTAAGATGTCTCCCGTCTGGTGGGTGATGCTACTTGTCCTGGCGGGCGTCCGCGCTTTCGGTCAGCCGGCCAATGACTTGTGCAATTCGGCGTATGTGATTGAAAATCCCGCGAAGTGGTGTTCGGAGCCGCAGCAATTTACCACGACGGGAGCGACGCCGTCGGGTTCTTCGATAGCGACTTGTTTTGCCAACTTCGGCAAGGATGTGTGGTTTCGCTTTACCGCCGTAGGTACAATACTGAAAATCACGGTGCGGGGGACGGGCCGGTACTCGGAGATGCTGCACGATCCTGAGTTTTCGCTGTTTCGCGGGGATTGCGACGGTCAGATTAGTCTGATAGGCTGTGTGCGTTCGCGCAACGGGCGCGGCTTTGCGGCGTTGCGCCGGGAGGACATCGTCCCGGGTGAGACCTACTTGATTACGGTGCAGGATGCGAAACAGCGTACCGGCCGGTTTCAACTATGCATCAGCAATTATTCGCCGAAGGTGCTGACGAAGCGGCAGCCGGCCGATGAAGTCTATTTGCCCGAGCTGCGTCAGAAGATGCGGCCGGGTCAGGAGATAGTCCTGCCCAAGGTGCACTTTGACGCCAATTCGGCAGTGATTAAGTCGTCTTTTGTGCCGGTGTTGTTTGAGGTGGTTCGTTTTCTGAAGGCCCATCCGGATGCAGTCATTGAGGTGGGTGGGCATACCAATAGTTTTTGTGACGATGATTATTGTATGAAGCTGTCGGCGCGCCGGGCACAGGCCATCGCGGAGTTTTTGTATGACAAGGGTGTGCGACGGCAGCAGGTGCAGACCAAGGCATACGGCAAGACGCGCCCGCTGTTTACCAGTCATGATGCGGCCCGGCAGGCACGCAATCAACGGGTGACGATTCGTATTCTGACGATGTGATAGTATAGCGCCGTTTCTCTGTCGTTGATCCTCGAAGTGCGGGCATTCGTCTTTCTTTCTTGGTAATGCCACTGGAAAGCGGCATTTTTGCAATCTATGCAAGACTTTCTGCAAGATATTATCCCGCATCGGCGGCCGCGCCGTCCGTGGCGCACGGTCTTGTATCACGTGCTGTTTTGGCTGGGTCTTGCCATGTTGCTGACGCTTTTTTCCGGACGCGGGCGGGGCGGATTGTCATCCTGGCCGTACCATCTGTTCAATTTGAGTCTGTACGCGGCGCTGGTGTATTTCAATGTCCTGGTGCTCATTCCGCACTGGCTGTCGCGGCATCATTACTGGCGCTATCTGCTGATTCTCTTCGCATCGGCTTTTGTTATGACGATGGTGAAGGTGGTGTCGCTGTACTCCTTCGGGCTTTGGTTTCCGGCGGGGGACAGCGCGACGGAACAGGGCTATATTTTCTTGTCTTTTTTGTCGGCAGGCTTCACGTCCACCATGATTCAGATGGCGGCAGACTGGTTCTTCTATCAACAGGAGCTGCGGGAGATTGAGCGCAAGACGCTATCCAATGAATTGCGCTTTCTGCGGACACAGATCAACCCGCACTTTCTGTTCAATACGCTCAACAGCTTGTACGCGCTCACTTTGAAGAAGTCGGATATCGCGCCAGAGATTGTGCTCAAGTTGTCGGAGATGATGCGCTATATGCTGTACGAATGCAATGAAAAGACAGTCCTACTAGCCAATGAGATCAAATATATGCGCAATTATATCGAGTTGGAGCGGCTGCGCCGCGATGCCAATATTGATATCCGTTTTGAAGTGCACGGCGAGGTCGGCAATCGCCGCATCGCGCCTTTGTTCTTTATGCCTTTTTTGGAAAACAGCTTCAAACACGGGCCGTCCCGCCAGGTGAAGGAGGGCTTTGTGCACGTCCGTTTGGATATTGATGATGACCAGGTGTCGTTTGCCGTGTCCAACAGCAAGCCGGACCGTATGCCGATGGGTGGCCAGGTGCGTTCCGGTGGGTTTGGGCTGGCCAATGTGCGCCAACGTCTGGACTTGATCTATCCGGACCGGCACGAATTGACCATCTCCGACGGGCCGAATGTCTATAAGGTGCATTTGGTGATCCGGTTTTGATGTTCAAATTGTAGGTTTGCCAAACCAATGGCCTGGCTGCTTTGGATAATGGGACGCGGCAGAGGGGTGGTAAGCGGGAGGCGAACTTCGATTCTTACGCGTTGAGAAAAGGAGTGCAAATCAAAGATCTGCTTTTGCCCCGAAAGGGCGCTTTGCCCTGAGTGCTTGGGACTTTTTAAGGAAGCCCCAGCTAAGCAGTTACCTGTTATTTTGAAAAAAGATCTTTACGTACAGGGCCACAAATCCAAGAAAAGCGGCCACCCAAAGCCACATCGCCACCGGTAAGGCATTCAGATACAGGCTCGCATCTATCGCCGGCACCAACGCCCGGAATATCGCCGACAGGACTACTCCGGTAAATATCCAGCCCAAACCCGGCCGCTCCTCAAATACCGATAAGCCGGAATGCCCCAAACTCACCCGCGCCATCATACTTACACTGATCAAGCCCAAACCGCCCACCGTCATCGCGTGTAATGCCAGGCGCGGGTCCGCTCCATCATACGCCGCATACAAGCGCAAAGCAAAACCCATTGTCAAAAACAAATATCCCACATACAGCGACCACAGCAAATGTTTGCGCCAAATGCCCGGACGATACCAATCCCATAACCGAATGCCATTGCCCACCAGTAAAATAAAAGCTAAATAGGACGTCAGCTGTATCTGCCCAATAAATAGCTCATTGACAGCATACACCAAAAACAGGGGAATCAACAGGCGGTCCACCCACCGCCTGTTGCGCAATTGGCCTGCCTGCCCAAGCCCCGCACCAATAAAAGTGGGTATCAGCCGGCGGGAGAATATAAAGAGCAAATTCAACAACACATACAGGCTTATGCGCACGACCTGCATAGGAGCCAGCGTCGTCAAACCCATCAACGACAGGTAGTACACTACATGAAGCCACCACAAGACCAATACAATCAACACCACCGGCCATTGGCCGTACAGCTGCCGCCGGTACAGGGGCATCGCCACCGACAATAACAACAGCCCGCCAAACAGAACATCCCCCACCGCACCCAAATAGGCTACTTGCGGCAGCAGCAACGGCAGCCGCCCGGCTACCCACGCGCCGGACATTACCATCAACAGCCGTCCGTCTGCCGTCTGCATCCGCGTCCAGTTGCGCACCGCTGTCAGCAAAAAACCGGCTACCACCGCCAGACCGTAACCATACACCATCTCGTGCGCGTGCATGGCGGTCACCGCGACCGGCCACCGGCCGGCAATCTTTCCAAAATACATCCCGTAAAAAACCGCCATAAACAGGGCGCCATACAACCCCGCTCCTAAAAAAAACGGGCGAAAACCGGCTTGCCAGAAATACACGCTCGTCGTGCTTTTGATCGTGTCCCGGCGTATGGGTATTGACATACGTGGTTATTTTATGAGGCGAGAAAGGCCATCCCAAAGCCCGCCAGTATCACCAGCAAGCGGCCTAACGGAAAGTGACCGTGTGTACCCTCGTCGTTTTCTATCAAAATCAGCGTGGAAATGTGAAAAAAAGCGCCTATCATCAACGCCAGAAATATCCGCACCATCGTCATATCTCCGCCCCAATGGCTGCCTACCCGGGCACCCAACGGCGACATCAGAGAAAAAAATACCAGGTACGCGGCTGCCCGCAGCCGGCCGATGCCGTTGAGGCTCATCAGTACACCGAGCGCAAAGGCCGCCGGCATCTTGTGCAGAATAATCACCCAAAACAAATGGTGCCCCGTGTCACCCGTACCAAAGCCCCCCAATGGCAGGGCCTCCATGAACGCGTGTAAACTCAATCCAAACAGCACCTGAAGAGAAAAAAAGCGCTCCGCATCTCCATGACCGTGAATATGGCCGTGCTCTATACCCTTGGACAGCGACTCAAATACAATCTGAACCAAAAATCCCACCAACAGCCAAATGCCGATCCCGTGGTCGCTTCCGCTAAATACCTGCGGCAGCAGATCGAGTGCCGTAATACCCAGGATATAAGCACCCGTAAAACTCAATACCCACGGGAATAAACGGTGAAAACGCTTCCGCATCCCCAGACCCAGCGCGCCGCCGGCCCACACGCTCCCTATCAACGCCGCGTATTGCCATACTTCCATCGTCACTATTTAGGAGCCTGCTCTATGGATTCCCTGGTACAGACGTGCTGTGAGCAAACCAACTGATATGCCCAGCCACGCGCCTCCGATGACATCCAACGGGTAATGCACGCCCACATACACTTGCGCAATAGATATCGCAGCGGCCCAAACCAGGAGCAAAAGCTTCCACACCCGCCTTTCGACCAGTCCGCTGAATATCAAAAACACCGCCACCGCAAAATGGTTGGCCGCATGCGACGACGGAAAACTAAAACCACTCCCGCAGTGCACCAGCAATCGCACGTCCACTTCCGACAGACTGTGACACGGGCGCAATCGGCCCACCAGCGGCTTGATCAGCTTGCTACTCAACGTATCGGCCAGTGCCACCGTCAGTACCAAAAACAACAGAAAACGGACCGCCTGCCTTGACGTCCGGTTGTACAACACGTAAGCGACCACAAAAACGTACAAGGGAACCCAAAACAACTTCTCCCGCAGCAAGGGAAACACGGCATCCGGCACCGGCCCGGCGAGTTTGTGATTGATCCATTCAAACAGCCGGTGATCTATTTGGTACAACGTACCCACAGCAGTCAACGCAGTCTGTCGGCCGACCGCACGATGCGGTCATCCCGTTTGATGAAGCGGTTGGCAAGAAGCAAACTCACCAAAGCAACGAGCGGCAGCACGACACCCGCACCGGCCACGGCTCCCGCCTGCTCCCGCACCGTGTCATATTCTTCAAAAAAGTAGTACGCTGCTGCCAGACCGAAGATGAGCACGGCAAGAACTGCCAGTCCGACCACGCGCATTTGCAAGCGCCTGTTCTTGAACAGAAAAATGGCCAGTAACGCCAATAATACCTGCAGAACCGCTAATACCTCCAACACAGGCAAGTCGAATACATCAAAAGCGCCGTCCGCTATCATCGGATGGCTCATTGTCAAATCGGCTTGGCTTGTGATACGCGCCAAGTCCATGTTTTCCAAAAATAGCGCCGCGCCGGCCAGAGCCGCCAAGATCAAAAAAACAGTTTGTATTCGCTGCCACATAGTACGTCGTTTGCGGCAAAGATACTACATTTGGCATTTGCAACTGTACCGTCCGGTCTTTTGGGCGCTACTACAATGAAGTGATGCGACACAGCACAAAACGAAGCTGGACCAGTTGGCTCTCCCTGTTTTTCCTGGGTTTTCTTTGGGGCGGTTCCTTTCTGTTTATCAAAAAGGGCCTGATGGCCTTCTCGCCGGTACAGATGGGGGCCTTGCGATTGAGTCTGGCATCGGCGGCCTTCCTGCCGATGGGCTTGTATTATTGGAAGCGCACCGACCGGCGCCATTGGCCGTACATCGCCGCCGTGGGTTTCATCGGGTCTTTCATTCCGCTGTTTTTGTATGCCTTCGGACAGACCCGGGTGCACAGTGCCTTGTCCGGCGTCTTGAGCACGATGACGCCCATTTTTACCTTGGTAATCGGAATCTTGTTCTTTCGGCAGCATGCCACCGGGCGCAAACTGGCCGGCGTGCTGCTGGGCTTTGCCGGCGCCGCCTGGTTGATATTCAGTCGTGGCGGCCAGGTCGCCGGCGACTGGCGATTTGCTCTGCTGATCATATTGGCCACCTGTTGTTATGCGGTGAGTAGCAACATCGTACAGGCGCATCTATCCGGGGTCAAGCCACTGGCCATCAGTGCCTTGTCCTTCACTTTTATCGGTCTGCCGTCCATGGTGATATTGTATTTTTCCGGCTTTGAAAACGCTTTCGCGCGGGACAGCCGGCAAGCCTGGACGTCATTGGGTTTTATTGCTTTTTTGGCTTTGGCGGGTACCTTCCTGGCAACGATGATTTATTTCCGGTTGGTTCAGCGGGAAGGGGCCGTTTTTGCTACGATGGTCGGTTATTTTTTTCCCCTTGTCGCCACGCTGCTCGGATTCCTGGACGGCGAGGTCATCCATGCCGCGCATTTCGCCGGCATGATTCTGATCATCGCCGGTATCTATGTGATGCGACATCAGTAAGGACATGTTTTCCCCTGCGGGGAAGTGTAGAAGGCCCGATCGCCTTTAATTTGGGTATTTGCGTACCTTTGCCGGCGTACTATTCAAGACAATAGACCTGCTATGATTTTGATTACCGGGGCCAACGGACAAATCGGGACGGTGCTGTCGGCGGCATTGGCGGAACGGTATGGGGCGGAACAAATATTGGTGACGGATATTCGCCAACCGACAAGCCCTACCGGCCGGTTTGAATTGTTGGATGTAACAGATAAGGGGCGTCTGCGGGATTTGGTCGGGCAGTACGGGGTCACACAGGTCTATCATCTGGCATCCATACTTTCGGCGCGAGGGGAAAAGGATCCGTCTTTGGCGTGGCGGGTCAATATGGAAGGCCTGCTCCATGTGCTGGATGTCGCAGCCGATGCGGGGATGGAAAAGGTATTTTTTCCCAGTTCGATAGCGGTATTTGGTGATGGTATAGACTTGCAGATGGCGCCACAGGACGGCCCGCTGCTTCCCCAAACGGTTTATGGCATTTCGAAGGTGGCGGGTGAATTGTGGTGCGACCACTATTTTCGTACCCGGGGACTGGATGTGCGGTCGCTGCGGTTTCCGGGTATCATCGGCTATCAGTCTCTCCCCGGCGGGGGAACGACGGATTATGCGGTGGAAATATACCACGCGGCTGTCCAGGGGGAAGTTTTCCGCTGCTATGTGGCTTCCGACGTTAAGTTGCCGATGATGTATATGGATGATGCCATCAAGGCGATTTTTGATTTGATGGATGCGCCAAAGGATGCTATTACGATCCGGCAGTCTTACAATGTGGCTGCCATGTCATTTTCGCCACGGGAGATATACCAGTCCATCCGGCAATACAAGCCGGAATTCCAAATGGAATACGTGCCGGATTATCGGAATGAAATTGCGCGTGCGTGGCCGGATGATCTGGATGATGACGCTGCGCGCCGGGATTGGCATTGGCGGCCGGAATTTGATCTGGATGCGATGACGCGGGATATGCTGGCGCATTTGGAGGTGCGGTATGCGGCGCGTTGAGTTATTCCGGTGCCGGTAGGTTTGGGATTTGTGTGTGCAATAATTTGTGCGGGGTGGCTGTTTGAAAGGCAGTGTATGTACGGCGGATGAGAGGTGTTTTGACAATAGTTCTGGCCTTGCAGGTATGGCTGCTTTGTGCCCAGCCCGGGCACAAAGCAGCCAAGCCGTCTTATACGCGCGCTGACACGTTGCGCGGTGCGCTCCGGGCGGAGCGCACGTGTTATGATGTGGGGCATTACGATCTGACGGTGTGGTTTGATCTCGCGAATAAGGCCATCCGTGGCGTCAACGTGATGACGTACCGCGTGACGAATGACTTTGACCGCCTGCAGGTGGACTTGTTTGCCAATATGGTGTTGGACAGCGTGGTGTTTGAAGGCGCGTCGCTTCACTTTGCACGCATTGATAATGCGGTATTTGTCCGGTTTCCGGCGGTGCAGCGCCGAGGTGATACGGGCCGGCTGGCCCTGTACTACCACGGCAAGCCGGTGGTAGCTCGCAATCCGCCGTGGGATGGAGGCGTCACGTGGACACATGATCCGAAAGGGCGGGCCTGGGTGGTGGTCAACTGTGAGGGCATCGGCGCCAGTCTGTGGTGGCCGAACAAGGACCACTTGTCCGATGAGCCGGACAGCGCCGATATCCGGCTGGTGGTGCCGGACAGCCTGGTGGCTGTATCCAATGGCTATTTGCTTTCGGTGGAGCCTGCCGGGGACGGCATGGCTACTTACCATTGGCATGTCAGCTACCCGATCAACAACTACAATATTACTTTCTACCTCGGCGATTATGCACACCTGCACGATACTTACGTCGCCGGTGACGGCGACAAACTTTCTCTTGATTATTATGTGCTGCGGGAAAACGCGGATCGTGCCAGGGAGCACTTCCGGCAAGTCAAACAAGTGCTGCGCATTTATGAGGACTATTTGGGCAAATATCCCTTTTGGCGGGACGGCTATGCCTTAGTAGAGTCTCCGGCGCTGGGAATGGAGCACCAAAGTGCCATCAGCTATGGCAACCGGTTTATGAAGGGCTATCTCGGCGGGCGATTGCTTCCGGGGATGGATTGGGATTATATCATCGTGCACGAGAGCGCGCACGAGTATTGGGGCAACAGTGTCAGCTGCACCGACCTAGCTGAAATGTGGTTGCACGAAGCCTTTGCCACGTATATGGAAGCGCTATATGTGGAGGCGCGCTATGGGAAGGATGTGGCGATCGAGTACTTGCGCAGTCAGCGCAAGTGGATTCGGAATAACGAACCCATAGAAGGGCCGATGGGTGTCAATTATGCGCCGATGAGCTCGACGGATCAGTATTACAAGGGATCGTGGTTCTTGCACAGCTTGCGCCACACCATTGGCAGTGACACGGTCTGGTTTGGTCTGTTGCGTGCCTACTATCAGCGCTATGCGTTGAAGACGGTGACGACGCAAGATTTTATTCGTTTTGTCAATCACTACACGGGCAGGGATCTGACGCGCGTGATCCGGCAGTATGTGTATCATGCGGCTCCGCCGCGGTTTGTATATAAAATTCGCGCGGTGCGGCAAGGAGTTGTGATCAAATACAAGTGGGATGCCGATGAGCCGGGATTTGATATGCCGATGGAAGTCTATTGGGGCGATCGCCGCTGGCGGCTACATCCTACGGGGCAGTGGCAGACGCTGCGGCTCACGGGTGCCGGGGTAGATGATTTCCGGGTGGCAGATGATCACTTTTATGTGCGTGTGGTGTCGAAGTAAGCGTTGCCGGCGGGGCGCGAAAATGTCAGCTGTCTGTCAAATTCGCCCGAATACTAAATGAAAAGTGCTGAATACTCATTCTTGGATACAGGGGGGATGTTATGTCGTAACTTTGTGGTGCCCGTTAAGGGTTTTTTAATAACGTTTGGCACAGGGGAGTCGGCAGGACCAAGTTACCTAATTATTGAAACCAAATGAGGACAACAAGATGCGGAGGGTAACGCTTGGTCTTTTGCCGGCTTCTTTTTTTTGTAACTGTTTAGGTACCCGCTGTTTTTGCGTTAAAATGGCCTTTTTGCCCCTAAAAACAGGAGCGCCTAAACAGTTACTTTTTTGTAACTGTTTAGGTACCCGCTGTTTTTGCGTTAAAATGGCATTTTCGCGCCTGCCTTTGGGGCGTTATTTTGCAAGCCAAGGTGTATAGCGGAGGGTAAAGAGTAAGTGCTCCCTTATCAAATATGCATCATACGCCCTTTCGGGCCTTTCCCTAATTCCCATACCTGGAGACGGCTAATTTTCTCGGGGCCGCCGATCGTAAACCGGACGGCGGTTCGTTTTTTATGAAAGCCACTCATGCCGGCGGCGCCGGGATTGATGTGAAGCAATTGTCTTTTGGGGTCAGGCATAACTTTGAGGATATGGGAGTGGCCGCAGATGTAGAGCAGGGGTTGCTCCCGGTCAAGCAATGCACGCACGCGCGGTTGGTATTTGCCCGGATAGCCGCCGATGTGTGTCATCAGGACTTTGACGCCCTCCACTTCAAAGATGAGGTCTTGCGGGTAGCGGTGACGCAATTCCGGGCCGTCAATATTTCCGTGGACGGCCCGTAAAGTATTGATGCCTGCGAGTGTATCGGTCACCATCGGATCGCCGATGTCGCCGGCGTGCCAAATCTCATCACAGTCGGCGAGAAAGTCCAGCAGGGGCTCGTCGAGGAATCCATGGGTGTCAGAGAGCAGGCCGATGCGTTTCATAGGATACTCAGGCCTGTTTTTCGTAGTCGAGTATGGTGTCGGAGATGATTTGAATGCATTCGCGGAGCTGTGCTTCTGTCATGACCAGCGGGGGGGCGAAGCGGATGATGTTGCCGTGTGTGGGCTTGGCGAGCAGGCCGTTGTCACGAAGTTTGAGGCAGATATTCCAAGCGGTGGGGCTGTCTTCCTTATCGTTGATGACGATGGCATTGAGGAGTCCTTTGCCGCGGACGAGCCTGACTAAGCTGCTTTTGGCGACCAGCTTGTTCATTTCATCGCGGAAGATGTTGCCCAGGCGCATCGCATTGTCTGCGAGGTTTTCATCCTTTACGACTTCGAGTGCTTCGATGGCGACGGCGCAGGCGAGGGGATTGCCGCCGAAAGTGGAGCCGTGCTCACCGGGCTTGATGGTGAGCATGACTTCATCGTCGGCGAGTACGGCGGACACCGGCATGGCACCGCCGGAGAGCGCTTTGCCGAGGATGAGGATATCCGGCTTGATGTCGTAGTAGTCGCAGGCAAGCATCTTGCCGGTGCGGGCGATGCCGGTCTGGACTTCGTCGGCGACAAAGAGGGCGTTGTGATTTTTGCAGAGACGGTAAGCGCCGGGCAGGTAGTCGTCGTCGGGTACGACGACGCCGGCTTCGCCCTGGATGGGCTCGACGACAAAGGCAGCGACGTGCGGGTCTTGCAAGGCGGCTTCGAGGGCGTGCAGGTCGTTGTAGGGTATGATTTCGATGCCAGGGAGATAGGGGCCGTAGTCGTTGCGGGCGTCGGGGTCCACGGAAGCGGAGATGACACCGAGGGTGCGGCCGTGAAAATTGCCACTGGCAAAGATGATTTTGGCCTTGTCCCGGGGCACTTTCTTGACCAGATAGGCCCATTTTCTGGCGAGTTTGAGCGCGGTTTCGACGGCTTCTACGCCGGTATTGATCGGCAGGACCTTGTCATAGCCGAAGTAGTTGGTGATATATTTTTCATAAATGCCCAACATATCGTTATAGAAAGCGCGCGAAGTCAGGGTCAGGCGTTTGGCTTGCTCAGTCATGGCGCTGATGATGCGCGGGTGACAGTGTCCCTGGTTGACAGCGGAATAGGCGGACAAGAAATCGTAATAGCGCTTGCCCTCCACGTCCCAAAGATAGACGCCTTCGCCCTTGGACAAGACTACCGGCAAGGGGTGGTAGTTGTGGGCACCGTATTTGTCTTCGAGTGCGATATAGTCCTGCGATGTCAATTCCCGGATCATGTCTTTTCGGTTTGTATTTGGTAACTGTTTAGGTACCCGCTGTTTTTGCGCTAAAATGGCCTTTTTGCCCCTGTTTTTGCAAAAATTTTCTCACGTAGCGCTGCTACGCATCGAAAATTTTCGCTTCAACAGGAACAAAAATGCCTATTTTATCCCTAAAAACAGGAGCACCTAAACAGTTACTGTATTTGTAAGGCGACAAAAATACGGGAATAAATCTTGTAACCGTTTAGGCATCTGCTGTTTTTGTGCTAAAATGCCCTTTTCGCGCCTGTTTTTGCCTTGTAACTGTCTGAGCCCCCTTGTTTTTGCGCTAAAATGGCCTTTTTGCGCCTGTCCGGGACTGTGCCGGTCAAAATATGGGGCAGACTTTTTTTGGAGGCATCGGCGGTACTATCGGCGCCGTATAGCGCACGGCCATTTCCGGCCCGCCGAAGCCCCGCGTGGCGATGCGAAACGGAGACAGGTTCAGGTCATAGCCCACAGCTGCCGTCCAGGGGCCGACGAAAAGCTTGAACTGCGGGCTGAATCCATCGCCTATCCGCCAGCCGGCGACGAAGCTGACGGCTAGGATGTGATTGATACCGGGTTTGAGGTAGTACTTGACACCGGAACGGAGCATCCATTCCCGATATACGAGTTGGCGTTGCCACAGGACACTACCCAACAGGTCTGTGCGCCCGGACAGTTGGTAGGAACCCGCCAAAATCATCTCCCAACGGGGAGGAATATGTACGGCATCACTGCCAAAAGCGGTCTCCGGCCGGTTGAGATGGGCTGCGCCCAGTGTCCAGACAATAGAGCGGAGAGCGCCGTGCCGGGCTTGGGCGGTCAGCCTAAAGCCGGTGTCTGTGAAGTGGAGCGATGGACGGGTGGTGACTTCGCCGGAGGGTAGGTCCGGGTGATAAAGATCGGTAAACTGACTGCCGAAGCTCAGGCGTTCCATTTGGACGCGGCGCTGATAGTGCCCGAGATTGAGATCCAAACCGAGTGAAAGCCAGGGTGTGAGTGTACGGACGATGCCGGCTGTGAATACGATGCCGTCCAGTGTCAGGTTTCCATCACCGGCGCGGTCGTGGTCGAGGCGAAGTCCGGCTTGAAAATCCGCCCAATTGGCAAGGCCGATGAAGCGGGTGCGGTAGTACAGGCGTACGGTCCGGTAGTTGACGGGCACCCGGCCCCACTGGAATTTGT
>JALVEF010000195.1 GCA_027031185.1 Saprospiraceae bacterium | reverse complement strand
CATTAAATTTTCGATGCGTAGCAGCGCTACGTGAGAAAATTTTTGCAAAAACAGGGGCAAAAAGGCCATTTTAGCGCAAAAACAGCGGGTACCTAAACAGTTACCATTTGTTCAGGATGAGGCATTATGCCCAACCTTTTGTGCAAGTAAGGGCGGGATAACTCAAAACTCAAAGCCGGGCCACGATCTGATTCCACATCTTTTCCCAGGGGATAATCTCCAGCTCACGCGGCGTGCCCCGGTAATAAAACGGATGTTCCAACAAACGTTGATAGTACTTTTCGCTGAGCGTAAGCTTTTTGACATTAAAACCGGACTTGGGCAGCTGTTGCAGCAGGCGGATGAAGTTGATGACACGGAAGTAGTCGTTGCCGTTTAGCCGATTGGCAAAACTGCGCAATTGGTCAATGCGGTCCGTCGCTTCGTCAAATTTGCGTTTCTCGATCAAAAACAGCACCTGAAAGATGATGTTGTGAATGGCAAAGATGCGGTGGCGAAGCGGGAAGAGGACCGGCTCGTTGAGAAACTTGCGGAGCCTGAACTTTGTCCCCTTGGTGCTCTTCAAAAATTTGGAGGCCTCATTGTGATTGATGTAGTAGGCGTAATGGAGATACAACTCAAACAGCTGCCACACATACTTGATTTTGACGTCCAATTTCTTAAAGGCCTTGTGTCCTACGGCCTGCTGATAGATGGCCAGGGCCTGATTGATGTTATCCGTGTGTGTGGAAATCAGGAAGTAATATTCCATCATCTCAAACCAGGCATCGCTGCCGACGCCGATGCGTTTGCCGTACCGCTCTACAAAACTACGGGCAGACTCAAAATCCAATAGGTGCAAATAAGCACTTAATCGCTTGATGACGACAGTCTCCAGCACTTCGGCCTGTTGGTAATTGGGGTGCTCTGCCATGTAGTGGAGCACTTGATCGGTAAATTCCACGACCTTGTCAAAGTCCCGCAACATGTGGTAGCGGTAGATCCAAACCAAGAAGCGGTTATAGGTCAATACGGAGGAGTCGTACATTTCTGCCAGACTATCCAGGGCATCACAATAAGTGGAGATATGCTCCTCCAAACTCTTGACACGCGTATAGGGGGCGGCCCAATGCATACTGACCCGCTGTAGCAGCTCCTCGGAGCGGATCTCGGCGCTGAGCACATCCTGAAACTGCTTGCCGTACTGGTCGTACAGCTCAAAATCTTTTTCATCACCTACCTCGGCCGCATATTTGCGTAAGATGCGGGCACAGTTGACGACCACATCCGCAAACTTATAGTTCAGGGCAAGATTCAATATGCGCTTGGCCAGGGAGACGGCAGTCTCTTTGGCATTGTTGGCCAGCAAAATCTTGACCAAGGTCCAATCTTTGTTACAAGTAAAGTAAGCCTTGTCATAGGATGAGGCCGATGGCCGATTGACGTCCAGGAAAAACAGCGTGGCCAGCAAACGCTTGCGGAAGCGAGACTTCAGTTGACGGTAGCGGTCATCCGTCGGGGTAGAATCGTACAAAAACGCCGCTGCTCCCTGGTCAGTAGTAAACTTGCCGGACTGCAGCGCTTCGTAAAATTCATTAAATTTGCTTTTTTTTCGCTTGAGCGTCTGCTCATCGAAAATCTCGATCTTGTTGACACGCTTTTTGGTGACAATTTTGGCTATTTCAAGCAAACTTTTCATTACGCAAAGGTAATGGTTTTTGCCGAAATGATGTCACAAAATTTTGAAAAATACAATCCCGGACAAGACATTTCATCCATGTTTGAAAAGACACCAATTCCTGACCTGATCATATTTACGCCGCGCATATTTGAAGACGAGCGCGGCTATTTTTTTGAGTCCTACAACGAGCGCCTGTTTGCCGATGCGGGTATCACCGCGCGTTTTGTGCAAGACAATCAATCCAAATCGTCTTTTGGTGTGCTGCGCGGCTTACACTATCAGATTCCACCGTTTGCCCAGGCCAAATTGGTGCGCGTTACTTATGGGAAAGTACTGGATGTTGCTGTGGATTTGCGCGAAGCATCACCCACTTACGGCCGGTATTTCAGCCTTATCCTATCCGCCGAAAACCAAAAACAACTCTTCATCCCACGGGGATTTGCACATGGCTTTGTCGTGCTCAGCCCCGAAGCCGTGTTCCAATACAAAGTGGACAACTATTACTCCAAAGACCACGATGCCGGCATCCGGTTTGATGATGCAACACTGGCCATTGACTGGCAAATTCCCGAGTCACAAATCATTGTCTCGGAGAAAGACGCGCGACTGCCTGCTTTTGGCAATCATAAGGTCACAAAATAACAGGGCAAATTATGAATGAAAAGAAAAAAATCCTTGTCACGGGAGCATTGGGCCAGGTCGGTATGGAACTCCGCGAGTTGCAAGCGGAATACCCGGAGTTTGATTTTCGCTTTACGGATTACGAGGACCTGGACATTACCGATGACAGGGCAGTAGATGCGTATGTGGCAGCTTACCGGCCGGACTTTATTTTCAATTGTGCTGCTTATACTGCCGTGGACAAGGCCGAAGAGGACGTTGCCAAGGCCCTGGCCATCAACAGCACCGGAGCCGGCCACCTGGCCCGGGCTGCCCGGGATTATGGGAGTACCTTGTTTCACATCTCCACAGACTATGTCTATGATTCGGGCAAAAACAGTCCCTATATCGAGGGCGACCCGGAAAATCCCGGCGGCATCTACGCCATCACCAAACTCCTGGGCGACAGGGCGGTACGGCTTGCCGCGCCCGGCAGCATTGTCTTCCGCACGTCGTGGGTATATTCAGCCTTTGGACACAATTTCGTAAAAACGATGCGCCGGCTCGGGCGTGAACGCCCCGAACTGCGCATCGTATATGATCAAATCGGGTCTCCCACTTATGCCCGCGACCTGGCGCGTGCCATGCTGGACGTCGCCCGCCAAATGGCATCCGGTGTCATAGACCCGGATCGTGCCGCCGGCATCTATCATTTTAGCAACGAGGGTGTGGCATCCTGGTATGACTTTGCCAAGGCCATATTTGAGATGGAAGGGATCACCTGCCGCGTCGTACCCATCTTGTCCGCCCAATATCCCACACCGGCCCGGCGTCCGCCGTTCAGTCTCATGGACAAGTCCAAGTTTAAGGAGACTTTTGGCCTGGAAATCCCCTATTGGCGCGATGCACTTTCAGACTGCCTTCGGAACATCCGCAAAAACGAATCGTAAATCCTACCGGAGTGCATTTGCCAAAAAATCAGGTCAGGTTCTTGCGTAAACATATAACAAGTATTACCTTTGCAATCCCATTTGAGAATGGGCCTTATGGTGGAGTGGGTGAGTGGCTTAAACCACCGGTTTGCTAAATCGGCGTACTTGGAAACAGGTACCGCGAGTTCGAATCTCGCCTCCACCGCAAAAACCGCTCGGGGTGTAGCGCAGTCCGGTTAGCGCACCTGCTTTGGGAGCAGGGGGTCGCAGGTTCGAATCCTGCTACCCCGACACAAAAGCCGCCCCGTGGGCGGTTTTTTTTTGTAACTGTTTAGGTGCTCCTGTTTTTAGGGATAAAATAGGCATTTTTGTGCCTACCGAAGCTAAAATTTTCGATGTGTAGCAGCGCTACATGAGAAAATTTTGGCAAAGGTAGGTGCAAAAAGGGC
>JALVEF010000194.1 GCA_027031185.1 Saprospiraceae bacterium | reverse complement strand
TGATGCCGACGAGTTCGCCGTTTTTCACCACGGGCAGGCAGCCGATTTTGCGGTCGCGCATCAGGCGGATGGCCTCCACGATGCCGGTATCCGGCTGGACGGTGATGGGCTCCCGGATCATGATTTCGCTGATGGTAGCATCCGGTTTTTCCATGAGCTTGCCCTTTTTGGCGAAGTATTTCAGCAGGAGGCGCGAGGTGATCAGGCCCACCAAGTGGCCCTCTTTGTCTTCGATGGGCAAGTAACGGATTTTGGACCAGTTCATGATTTCGGCGGCCATCTCCACCAGATCATCGGGGGAAGCCGTCACCAGGTCAGTAGTCATAAAGGCGCCGACGGTAAGGGCTTCGGGGCGATAAACTTCCAAATCTTGCGGGTCGGCCAGTTTCCATTCGGGGAGCGGGAGGGCCTGTTTTTGATTCTCCACCATACAGCAAGTGACCGTGGCTAGGGCTTCATCGGCAGGAATCTGATCGAGCAGCTGAGTATAGGAGCGCAGCTGCCAGCGGGCGCCCGTGGTATGCGCACGCACGCGCTCCCGGATGACACCGAGATAGCGGTCTATGTCCTTTTGGGCGACGTCCCGCCGGCGCAAACCGGCTTCGGCGATGGGGAGAAGCTCATTGAGAATCAAATCCGTAGGCGTGATTTTGGAATCGTCAAACCAGTTGAATTTGGTATCCAACCCGAAGCGGGCGGCTTTGACAAAATTGTCGCGCACATCCGCGAAGGAAAGCTTGTGACGGATATCTGCCACCTGCTCATCCAGGCCCATCATAGCACCGAGCCAAAAGGCGGCGTTGGCGATTTCGTCACGAATGGTGGGACCGGCCGGGATGACACGGTTCTCGATACGCAAATGCGGTTTGCCGTTGCCACTGATACCGTAGCAGGGACGGTTCCAGCGATACACCGTTGAGTTGTGCACTTGCAGCGCACTGAGTTTGGGCACGATGCCTTCTTTGACTTTGGCGATGGCGTCTTCTATCTGCTCGGCGGCCAGCAGGGATTTGAACCGGGCGATGTCCTCGCGGTAGATTTCCAGTATGGATTTCTCCAGCCAGCCGCTGCCGAAGTGTACACGCGGGGAGAACTGACGCATGTGGGAGGTCGAGCGGCGGGTATCAATGGCCTGAGTAAACATGGCGATGCGGGACTCGTGCCACAGGCGCTTGCCAAATACCAGGGGCGAGTTGGCCGCCATAGCGATGACCGGCCCCGTCAGCGCCAAGGCGATATTGTATAGCTTGGCAAACTCGGTGGGGCGCACCTGTAAGTGGACCTGAAAACTGGTATTGACCGCTTCCAACAAGGGCGAGTCGTGCGCGATTTTCAGTTCATCAATACCGGCCAGATGCAGCTCAAAATGCTCCCGTCGCAACATTTCGGAAAAGGCGTCCATCAATTCGCGGTAGCGCCGAACGGGCATCAAGTTACGAATGTGCAAATCTTCCTTGCGCAAAGTCGGCAGGATGCCGGTCAAGACCGTGGTAGCGCCGTATTTGGCCAGCACCTCGTTGGTGATGCGCTGCTGCTCGAGGTTTTCGGCTTCCATATCGCTAAAACAGGTGCCGGTGAATATGCGCGGCGAGAGATTGGTCTCCAGGTTGAAGCGAGCCAGCTCCGACCCCATCCACTGGTATTCCTTCATGTCTTCCAAGACCTGTACGGCGATGAAAGCAGGGCGGTACGTTATCTTATCCACCATCACCATTTCCTGCTCGGCGCCGATGCGGATCGTATCCGTCTCAAACCAGTCGTGCGCCAGCATGTACTCCATAGCCTCCAGATCACTGAGCAGCTGTCTGGTAAATGCTTTCCGCTTTTCGGGATCGTTCAGGCCGGTTACGCGATGCTCTCCCATTGCTTTGGATGTTTTGGTGACTAATGGGTACCCCAAAGTTGTTGTGCAATAAACAGGAGCGCCCAAATAGCTATTTGTTTGGTATGATTGGTGATACAGTCTTCGGAATTGGATTCAATTGTTTGGCAAACTGTCTTAAAGATAGGTATTTTTTCGCAACCGAAAGGAGCGCATCCAAAAAAAGGAGGCAAAACAAGAATTTTTCCAAAGAAGTATCCTTTCTATCCATCCGCCCGCCAAGCTTGCAGGCGATGCTCAATTTCATCCAGGCGGGACTCCAGCGCTTCGATGGCCTTTTCTTCGGAGGCGATCATCGCATCGAAGCCGGAAAAGTTTTGATCAATTTTCGTCTTGATATCAGAGATATAAGCCGTGAGTTTTTCGGACAATTCGGTACGCAACTGCTCGCGGCCTTTACCGATCTCGGACCGGAAGCGGCGCATGATTTTCTTGCGCTGCCAGCCCACCGTGACGCCGGCAAAGGTCAGCCCGATGGCGGTCAGTACCCCGCCCGTGATGTCAAGTACCGCTCCATGAGTGAATGCCGTCAAAATCACCCCAATGACAGCCAATCCCCCACCCGTAGCCACATTGGGCGCGATGTTTTTGTTGGGTGGAAATAGTTTCTCTCCGGAGAAATTGTCCGACTTGGCCAGAAAGTCGGCAAAGGTCTCTTTCAGGTCCTGATAGACGCGGGCGCGCTTTTCGGATATGGAGCGGAAAAACTCGGGATTGGCTTTGAGAGAGCTGTCACTGCGCTGGACTTTGACATCTATCAGGTGGGCCATTTGTTGGATGGAGTCAGAGATATCTCCGAGATGCATGGCGAGCTTGCTGTTCAGGCCTTCGGTCAGGTCTTTTTCCATTTTGGCAGCCAGTGACTGGAGCCATTCTTTGAGCGGGCGGCCTTTGCCGAAGACGGAGGCAAACGAGCGCCTGAATACGGCAGGGATGGACAGTCCGGTGCGCAGTTCGTCTTCGGCTTCACCCGTGACGCGGTTGTAAATACCGATAGTGCTTTCGACCAGCAAGCTTACCTGATTGACAGATTGGCGATACTGCTTGTCCATGATGGCGGTAATTTCCGCGCGAAAGGCCTTGTCCCGCTCCCACTGCCGGCGACGCCCGGCGACGCCCTGACGGACTTTGGAAAGTATATTTTCGGCCGTGCGGGCATAATTGGCCAGCTTCATCCGGATGCCGCGCCCGCCGGTGACGTGGGTTTTGATGTAGTCGCGCACTTCGGAAAAGCCGCTGTGCTCATAGTCGCCGTCCAGTTCGGCCTTGGCAGATACGGCAAAGATGCGGGGCGATGCTATGCCCTTCTCTTTGGCATATTTGCGGAGCCCCTCTATGTTGGTATGCAAGTCTTCTTCCGGGAGCAGGTCTTTTTGTTGGAGCACAAAAATGACCTTCTTGCGCCACTCGCCATGAATGAAGTCGAAAAAGTCCCAGGCCGATTGACGGTAAGGATTTTTCGCTTCAAAGACAAAGACAATCAGATCGGCCACCGGTACAAAGCGCTCCGTAATCTCCTGATGATGTTGGACGATGGTATTGGTGCCCGGCGTATCTACAATGGCCACTTCCTTGAGAATGTCGAGCGGTTCGGTACGCTTCTTCAAATACGGGCTAATGGTCTCTTCAGTCCGTGTGGGGCCATAGACGATTTGCTGGATAACGTCCGTCATCGGTTCGGGCGCCGCCTTGCAGATCTCCTCCCCTGCATCGAGCAACGCATTGATAAAGCTGGACTTGCCGGCCTTTACTTCACCCACCACCAC
>JALVEF010000193.1 GCA_027031185.1 Saprospiraceae bacterium | reverse complement strand
AGCCGGTGGTGTCGTGCTGACAGTCCACGAAGTCGGTAAAACCTTCGCATTCGGCCAGACAGGCGTTGTCGAATTGAACGATCTGGCCGTTGACGAGGACACAGACGGGGTCGTAGATATCGGGACAGTTGCAAGCGCCGATTTGGACGTGAGAGTCGTAGGTGCTGGAGCACCCGTCGGCAGTGACGATGATGAGGATGACGTTGTAAGTTCCGGCATCAGCATACGTGTGGGAAGGATTGGGATCGTCGGAAGTGGCGCCGTCGCCAAACTGCCAATACCATTCGATGATATCGGTGGCGGTTTGGGATTCGTCTTCAAAGTGAACGGTTAGGGGGGCGTCGTTGTCGTCCACTTCGTACTCGAAGAAAGCTTGGCAGCCGGTGGTGTCGGGCTGTAACGTTAGGGGATGGCCTGTCTTGGCAGACAACCAAAGGGGGATGGTTAGGACAAAAAATAGAAGGACTTTTTTCATGACTTTAGTTTTTTCGGCAGCTATTTGGTTAGGTGCCGTGGTTTTTGGCGCTAATAAGCAGGAGCGCCTAAATAGTTGCCAATAGGCAAAATGACGATACAAAGGACGGCGTTCCCGGGTTGTTAAAAAAGAATAAAATTGGCAAAATGTGTGAATAGGTCATGCTGGGTAATTTGCATAACTAATTGAAAATCAGACAATAAATATTTATAATGCCGTGCGATTGTGATTCGAATGGCGCCAAATCTTCATGCGAAAATCACGTAAAGTGGTCTATGGGCGGCAAAAGGTGAAAATTGTGGTGTGGTGGTGCAGCGTTTTGGGCCGACAGGGCATTATAGTACCTTTAAGGAACTGTATCCGGAGCCGTGTTTGATCAAGTGGATTTGGTTTGTAAAGCGCTCTTTGAGCGTCGGCACGTGAGAAATAATGCCAATAACTTTTTCGGTTTCGGCTTGCAGGCGTTCCAGGGTAGAAATGACTTGCTCCAGGCTTTCTTCATCCAGCGCGCCGAATCCCTCGTCAATGAAAAGCGTTTTGATTTCTGTTTTTCCCGATGTCAGATCCGAAAGCGCCAGTGCCAGCGCCAGGCTCACCATAAACTGCTCGCCTCCGGAAAGCGTTTTGACGGAGCGACGCCGGCCGGCCATGTCCAGATCAATGAGCGTGAGCAAGTCGTCTTCGTCCGGTTCGGGAATGTCGAGGCGGTAGCGGTCAATGATATGTTCGAGTCGTTTGTTGGCCAGACTGACAAGATGGCGGAGGGTGAGTTCTTGGGCAAAGTCATTGAATTTATTGCCGGTGGCATCCCCGATGGCGTCATTGAGCAAGATCCATTTGCGATTGGCTTTTTGTTTTCGTTTGATTTCTTTGTGGATGTGTTCGATTTGTTTGCGGAGTTTTTGTTGGGAGGAGATGATGGCAAAGAGACGTTCTCCTTCAGCCTTGAATCGGTCAAGCTTTGCGTTGAGTTGGTCAATGGTTTGGGTCAACTTTTCAAGAGACAGGTCGGCTGTTCGGGCTTGGAGTTTTTGGATTTCTGTTTGGTGGGTTTTGACTTCAGTGAGTAGTTTTTCTTTTTGGATGCGCAAGTCGTGTCGGCGGTCGGTGAGTCTTTTGAGTTCATCGTCATCGAGGATGTGCCGGGCGGCACTTTTGGCCCGCTCCCCAATGCGTTTGTGTACGGCCGCGTCAATGTTTTTCATCTCTTTTTGGACAACGCCCAATTCCTTTGTCAGGCTTTGTTCCGCTTTGGCGAGTTGGCGGAGCTGGGTGTCCAATTTGTGATATTGCTCCAGTAGCTCTGCTACTTCGCGGCGGATATCCTTGCCGCGGTAGAGTTTTTCCTTTTCTTTCCTAATGCTTTCCCCATCAGTCACCAGACGCTCCATCTCCGGCCAAAGCTTTTGCAATCGGGAGAGTTGGTGCAGTTGGTGATCGGTCTCGATCCAGGCCTGCAAATCGTCTTCTTCGGTTTGCAGTTTTTCGAGCGCCCGGCGAGGGTCGGCGTCGGGCAAGTCCGGAAGGGATTTCATATTTTTCTCCCATTGCTGTTGGAGGTCGCGGAGTTCGGAGCGGAGCGATTTTTCGCGTTTTTTGTATTCGTTCAGGCGGCCGGTCGTCTCTTGGTGCTTGCTTCGGAGCGCAGTCACCCGTTGGAGACTCTTGTCCGCTTCCATTTGTTTGGCTTCGAGCGCCTTGTCAAATTCGTCGGATGCGGTATCCGGTTTTTGGGAGCCATAGGGATGGGATGTGGCACCGCAGAGGGGGCATGGCTCGCCTTCACGGAGCTTGTGGCGATGGTCCGCCAGTTGTTTTTTCAGGAGGTGAATTTCCTGCCGGGCGCGCAGTTCCTTTAGTTCGGCGGCGAGTTGTTTTTGTAGCGCTTCGGCCGGAGCGATTTGTGCGGACAACTCCTTTAGGTCGGCTTGTGCCTTTTGGACGGCCTTTTCGATGTCATCCAGCTGCCGGCGCAGCTGGATGCGTCTTTCATACAGGGCAATACTCCCGGTCAGCCGTTGGCGTTGGTCGCGTAATTTTTTCAGGCGGGCAGCGGGCTGCCGTCGGGCGGTTTCCGGCAGTCGTTTTTGGAGTGCTTTTTTGCTTGTGTTCAGCTGCCGGCTTAGCGATTCGGCTGCTTTCCGGGTCTTCTTCAGGATTAGCTTGCGTTCGGTGGGCAGGTCCAACTCTTCGAGCAGGGGAATAGCCTTGTCCACCAGTGCGTCAAATTGTTGGCCGAGCCGGTCGAGTTGTTCTTCTTTTTGAACGACCTTTTTTTCGAGGGCACGGAGGTCTTTGGCGAAGTCCTTGATCGGGGCGGGTGAGAGGTCTTGCGCCAGCTTGTGCAATTGTTGAAGTTGCTGCTGTACTTCGCGGGTCTCGCGGCGATTATCTTCCAGGCGGCGGTTGAGTTTGGCGAGTTCATCGTCCAGTTGGAGGTAGCGGCGGAGGTCTTTTAGGACTTTGTCCAGGCGCTCGTGGGCTTCGAGGCGTTTGCCGTCTGTGTCGTGGAACAAGTCTTGCTCTTTTTGGAGCGTGTGTAATTGTTGTTGTAAGTTTACCAGCGCTTTTTGGCGCTGGTGGAATTCTTGCAGGTCTTGCAGGAGCCGGCTATATTTTTGGTGTTCTGTGCGGGCCTGCTGTTGCCGGCGATTGATGTCGTGGTATGCTTTTTCTTTTGCGGCCAACTCCGGATCGGGTAGGAGGCCTTCTTCGAGGTGCGTTTTTCGTTTATTGAGGTCGTCCACTTCCAGGCGATGCTGTTTGGAGACTTCGAAGGTTTTTTGTCCGATGAGTCGGTAAATGGACGTGCCGGTGAGTTTTTCGAGCAGTTCGTTGCGCAACTTTTTGGGTGCCTGCAGGAATCGGGCGAACTCGCCCTGCGCCAGGAGGGCGGCGCGGACAAATTGGTCGTAGGAGAGTCCGATGCGCGCTTCGATGGCGGCCAGTGCTTCGGTTTTTTTATCGGAGAGGAGGCGTCCGGTCTCGTCTGCGAGTTCGATTTGTGGTGTGGCGAGCCTGCCGGTGCGCTTGGTGGCTACGGACCATCGGGCAGTAAAGCGCCCGCGGGGGCATTCGAAGTCCACTTCGGCATAGGCTTCATTGGTGTGGTGGGTCATGATGGCACCGGACTCCTGGATGACGGTATCGGTCACTCCTTTGTTGCCCGTAAACC
>JALVEF010000192.1 GCA_027031185.1 Saprospiraceae bacterium | reverse complement strand
TTAGAAACGATAAAGTCCGAAGCCGTAAGCCCTGTGACCGGCTCACTAAACGTGGCCGTCACCACAAACGGCCCCGTGACCGTGTTGGACGGCGTGGACAGACTCACCGTCGGCGCCGGATCAGAACCTCCCCCGCTCACAGTGATGGTGACTCGGTCCGAAATCGTGTAAAACAGTCCTTTGGAGCTCAGCAGTTCGGTATCCTTGCCGCGAAACTCCAGCACATACGTACCACTTTGGCTAAAAGTGGCTTGCGTGGTATGGCTATTGGGGTTGGTAAAACTCACCGCTCCCGGGCCCGACACCTTGCGCCATGTGACGGGGATAGAGGGCGGATTTGTCGTCGTTTCCTTCTCTATGGTGCCCGTCAGGCTGATGGGAACGCCAGCGGAGGCATTTTGGTCGGGGCCGGCATCGGCCTTGTAGCCGATATAGTCATCAGCCCAGGGGAAGGGAGGATTATTGGCAGCGGGAAAATACCGGCGCAGATAATTGCTGCGCCCACCCAGGTACTCAGGCGGGCGATTGTCGTGACCGCCGGGCAAATTGTGCAAGATCACCTTGGGCCCATCAAAAAAATTGGAGGCTATAAACTGAGTCTCGGCCACGGTCACCTGATCATTATAGCTCGTCAGCAAAAACACCGGACCGTGAAACCGCTTAGCGGCCGTGGCTGCCTCATAATACTTGACCGCCTGATTCAACGCATCAATAGCCTGTTGGTCGCCCGTCTGCAGCGGCAAATGAAAATAGTACGGAAAACCACTGGGATGATCATACAATTCCCCGTGGTGACTGCAAAAAACAGGCGTACCGATCAGCAAGAGCTTGACGCGGTCGTCTATGGCTGCCAGCAACATGGCCAGACCGGCCCCCTGACTGACACCGGTCACCGCCACATCGGTACCATTGAAATCGGGCCGCGATGTCAGATAATCCAGCGCGCGCACGCCGGCAGCAACCGCCTGTTTGTAGTAGTTGGTATTGGGATCCGTGGGGTCATCCGGTTGATAAGCGTTGGGATCCGTCGTCGTCACCGGCGCATTGTGGATCGTGATGGACAGTGTAATGGTATTGGCACGCTCGGCAAACTCCGTCGTCGGCGGGATGGGAAAACTGCCGTAGGCCGGCAGTTTGAGCAAAACCGGAAACGGGCCGGCACCGTTGGGGACGGTGAGCATCCCATAGACGTGGCGTCCCTCAATATTGCCCAACTGGACCGTATAGGACTTGGAGTAGGACGTCTGACTGTAAAAATTAACCTGAGGATTCATCGGTACCGCCGCCAGCTGACTTTTGACGCCGTTCCAAAAGGCGTCAAAATCTGCGGCATCGGAGGCAAAGGGCACCATCTCATCTACCCCAACCATTGCGGTAGCTTGTCCAAAACCAAAGCCTCCGGTCACCTCCATGTGCAGATTCTCCGGCCCCGAAGATGTCACCGGCACCACCGTCGTATTGCCCGCCGTCAGATTGACTGTCCCCGAAGCCAGGACCGGCGTATATTTACCCCGTGTCACCGTGTAGTTGACCGGACCGGACACATTGGATTGGATCAGAAAATTCACCGTCTCACCCACTGCATAGTTGGCATCCGGATGGTCGGTGCTCACCGTAAAACCTTGACCGGCCGCACGGCCGGCAAACACTATCATCCACAAAAAAAACAGGATCCGCCCGAGCGGACAAAGTGAAAAAAGCTTTGACAATGTACGCATCGGTCCACGGTTTTGAAAGATCATCGGCAATTTGGTTTCGCCCACAGAAAAACTTTTGAGTACTCACACTGCTTTTCTTCGCAAGCACTCTCTAATGCGCAACTATTGTAACTGTTTAGGTGCTCCGGTTCTTAGCACAAAACAGGATGAGCCAAAATAGCTACCGCTATCCTCGTCTCATGTCCGAACGTGCCAATTTAATCTCAGAGCAAAAATGAAAACACGGCTACCCAACAAACTAAGTGATTTTCCCTATACAAATACCCAATACCCGGGAAAACTCACATTAAGCTCATCTTGATTTGACCCATTGGCGATAGAATGCATGCACCCCGTCAGAAAATCGCAGATAATAAGTGCCGCGGGGCAAAGCCGAAGCATCTACGGGCCGCGCAGCGGAAATACCCGAGACCAAAACTTCCTCTCCGGACGCATTTATTACGTGCAAGACCAGCGCTTCCCCCTTGTATCCGTCTATCCGGATCCGTCCGGACGACGGATTCGGATAGACTCGGAGGGTCTTGTCGCTATCCGCCGGCGGGGAGATACGCACCGAGCGCACGGGCGAAGCAGTCGCATGGCCGGACGCGTCTATCTGAATCACCTGATAATAATTGATGCCATCCAAAGGCCGTGTATCTGTCCAGTGATAAACATCCGCCCCGTCCGGATTCTTTGCAGCCGGTACAAAACCAAGCCGTTCCCAAGTGTAACCGTCGGCACTGCGCATCAAAGCAAAGCCGTCATTGTCTTTTTCCACGGCGGTTTGCCACACCAATCGCACCTGGCCATCTCCGGGGATCGCATCAAAACGGAGCCAGGCAACCGGCAGTGGCGAGCAGTTGTTGCCGGGACATACATTCACCTCCACCAGGTCATCAATGGTGTAAAACTTATGTTCTGATGCCAGCAGGGCCATGTTTTCGCCCACGAAGCGAAGACGGTACAAACCCGCCGTGCTAAAATCCACGGCCGTGGTGTACGCGGTGGAATCATCAAAAGTTACCGTACCGGGTCCGGATACCACTTCCCAATGCACATCGAAATACGATGGATTCGTCACGCCATTGTCATCAATAGTGCCTGTCACGGTTGCTTGTAATCCGGTCACTGTCTGATCGGCACCGGCATCCACCTCATAGCCGATTTGATCCAGCGAATACTGCGCCGGCGGCCAGGAATAATTGACGGGAAAATAGCGCCGGAAGAAGTCGAATTTCCCATCCCAATACTGCGGAGGATTATCTCCGTGCAGGCCGAGCAGATTGTGCAACAAAATGGTCTCGCCCGGATGCTGATTCAGGGCCGTGAAAGTGACCTCGGCCGGTGTCACTTCATCCTGGTGGCTGACGGTAGCCAATAACGGTCCGGTAAAATGCCGAATCGCATAGACGACGTCATAGTACTTGACGGCATTCAAGATGCGGTCCCGCTCTATTGTATCGTTGAGCACATCGCGAATGTACTTGGGAAAGCCGCTCGGTTTTTGGTACTTCAATCCACAATGTTGGGACAGAATCGGATTGGATACGGCGGCCAGGTCCACGCGATCGTCCACTCCGCTCAGCAGGAGCGCCAGTCCGGCGCCCTGGCTCACGCCATATACGCCTACATGCGTGCCGTCAAATTGCGGCAGGGTCTCCAGAAAGTCAATAGCACGCATACCGGCAGCAATGGCCCAGCGATAATAGACCGTATCGGATGTGTTGATATCCGGTACGTACAATTCACTCTGCGGCAGATTGACGTTTACGGGAGCATTGTGAATACTCAATGATATCACTATGGCGCCCAGCCGCTCCGCCATGGGCAAATCAGGCTGCGCCGCATCGGAATTGCCAAATGCCGGAAACTTGATCAGCCCCGTAAACTGACCACTGGTATGGGGCACTACCATATAAGCATACGCACGCCGCCCGTCAATAGAGGCCAGACT
>JALVEF010000191.1 GCA_027031185.1 Saprospiraceae bacterium | reverse complement strand
GGTCAGGGTATGTTGGCATACCGCAAGCACTGTGCAGGTTGTCACGGTACGGACGGGCGGGGGCTGGAGGACTTGATACCACCGTTGCGGCAGTCGGATTATCTGCGGAACCACCAGCGGCAATTGCCCTGCCTGATCCGCTACGGTCTGGATACGCCTGTCGTGGTCAATGGGCGCCGGTTTGATTTGCAGCGCATGCCGGCTAATGAAGGGCTGGATGATATCTCCATTGCCAATATTATCAACTTTATCAACAATGCCTGGGGCAATAGGCAGGACTATGTGCCGATAGATTTTGTGCGGGAACGGCTGAAGGAGTGCGATACGGATAGATCAATTAAAAATGAAAAATGAAAAAGTAGCTGTTTGGGTGCTCCTGTTTTTAGCGCAAAAACAGCGGGTACCTAAACAGTTACGATAAAATATAAGTGTTTTGCGGGGCGACGGGGCGCCGCTATCTCGTACGGTGGGCCATTTGGCGGGCCATTTGGGCGAAAAATTGCTTGTCGGGTTCGGGGATAGAGGATTTCGCCAGGCTTTGGAGGCTTTTTTCTAAGAAATCGTCCCTTTTGTTGCGTGCATCGTCCAGGGCTCCGGAGGTGACCATCAGGGCCTTGATGCGGGCAATTTTTTCATCGGGATTGTCGCGTTGGTCCAATAAATTATGGATTTCGCGGGGGGCGGGTGTATTTTCGATGCAGCGGAGGAGGAGATAGGTTTTTTTGTTTTGCACGATATCGCCGCCGATGCGCTTACCTACCTGATCTTTGTCGCCAAAGCTGTCGAGGATGTCGTCTTGTATCTGGAAGGCCATGCCGGCTTGTATGCCGAAGTCGAAGAGGTTGTCGGCTGCGTGCGAGGGGGCTTGGGCCAGTAAGGCGCCGATCTTGAGAGCGGCACCGAGAAGGACGGCCGTCTTGAGCCGGATCATTTCCAGGTATTGGGCAGTAGAGACGTCGTTTTGGGTCTCAAAGTCCATGTCCATCTGCTGGCCCCGGCATACGTCCATTGCCGTTTGTGAAAAGGTCTGCAATACCGCGCCGAAAGATGGGTGTGTGCGGTACGACTCCAGCCACTGGTAGGACTTGATCAGCATGGCATCACCGGACAGGATGGCCCGATTGGTGCCAAACAAGCGGTGTGCCGCCGGCTGGCCGCGCCGGGTAGTGGCTTCATCCATGATGTCGTCATGAAGCAAGGTAAAGTTGTGGAAAAACTCAATGGCCGCGGCAGCGGCCATACCCTTCTCCCAATTTTCGTCAAAAGCACGCATGGCGGCCAGGAGCAACAGGGGCCTGAACCGCTTGCCGCCGCTCGCCAGTATGTGGCGGACCGGCCGGGCCAGTGTGTCGGGGTGGATATCGAAGGCATTTTGGTCGAGAAATGCATTAAAACGCATGCGCAATTGTTCCATACCTGCGGCTTTTGGTCAAAGGTAGGAAGTATCCGGCCATTGTCAGGCATATTATTTGCAGCGGAGGGGAGAATAGAAGCTATCGGGATGCGGAGAGAACGCCAATATATCGTGGTTTTGGATCGAAGCGTGGAGCAGGCGCGCCGCACCATCGAATGGCTCGAAGACTTTAATGTACCGGGCCGTTTTAAGGCATTGGACAATTGGCCGGATTTTGAACGCTTGACGGAGCGGGAGGATATAGACCTGGTCATTGCTGAGGTAGGCCTGGAAGGGCGGCGCCCTTACCGGATGTTTATGGACTTGCGGGAAAAACTGCCCGGTGTGCCGATTCTGGTGTTTTCTCAAAACAATAACGAGGTCATTATTTCCCAAATCCTGCGGGCCGGTGCTTTGGACTATTTGGTCAAAGAGGAGACCACGCCGCGTCAATTGGCGCGTGCGGTAAGGCATGCTGCAATCCGCTTTCAGTTGCATTTGGACCTGGCCGATTTACGTGCCCGGCTGGAAGTGGCGCAAAACCGGATGCGGGAGGCGCAAAAAATGGCTCTGTTGGGTGACTGGACGATGGATATTGTCAGTGGAGATGTCACCTGGTCGGATACAATGTACGACTTGTTTCGGTTGCCGGCGGGTCGCCGGGTGGAGTGCCGGCAAGATTTTATTGAGTTGGTGTATGATGAGGACAGGGCAGTGGTAGAGGCGTTTTTTAATGACATCCTTCGTACCGGCCAAGTCCGTCAGATAGACTTTCGAATCCGGGATCAGGATGCCGGCTTTCGCCATATCCGTGCCCGCGGCAAGCTGAGTATGTACGACGCTATCGGCGGTATGGTATTGGTGGGCACCTGTCAGGATATCACGCAGGAGGTGCAGAGCCGGTCGGCGGTACTGTCGCAGCAATTGACGGTGCACAGCAAACAGAACCAGCGGCGGATGATGGCCCATCTCGGGTTTAATATCCGGACACAGATGGGCATACTGACCAATTTGTTTTACTTGTTGGAAGAATCCGGGGTGGCCAAGCGCCAGCAGGTACTGCTCAGCGGTATCCGGTCGGCTTTTGATGCGTTGAATGAGGACTTGCATCAGTTTCTCAACTCTACGGTGGCCTGGGTGGATGAGTGGCGTGTGGTGCCGCAGCAATTTTATTTGCCCAAGTTTTTGTCCAATTTCAAGCAATTTATTGAACTGAAAGAGCAGGTGCGTGTGGAACTGGAGGCGAAGCTGCCCAAAGCATCGGCCGGATATGTGTTGATGGATGGAGACAAGGTGCAGCAGGTGTTGCTCAATGTGTTTCATGCGTTTAGTGAGACGGCTTCCCTGATGCAAAAGCCTGTCCGGCTCAAGGTCCGGTTGCGCCATTCAAAGCCGGCGGCTGAGCTGTCCTTTGCGATTGAGTTTGATGGATACTTTGCCTTTGGGCATGACAAAGACATCATTGAGGAGACGGACAAATTCTTGTCGCGTGTGGCAAGCGACCCGGATAAGCTGGCCCGGCCGGATATTGATTTGGCGGTAGCGGTGCGGCTGATACGCATTCTGAAAGGAGCACCCGGGCTGGTGCATCAGCCGGGCAAGACACGTTTTGAGTTTTCCATTCCGGTGCACCCGGTGTCTGCTGACCAGCCGGTAAGCAGCGCCAAGCCGCTCTTTGCGCTTCGCATTTTATTGGTAGAGGACAACAAACTCAATCAGATCGCCACGCGCAAGATTTTGGAAAAATGGGATGATAGTATCCGTGTGGATAGCGCGGCACACGGCAAGGAGGCCATTGAGAAGGTGGAGCAAAGGGACTACGACTTGATATTGATGGATTTGCAGATGCCCGTACTGGGAGGCATTGATGCCACTACCATTATCCGCAAGACATCGGACGTGCCCATCGTCGCGCTTACGGCCCATGCGTCCGGTGAAGAAGAACAAAAATGCCTGACAGCCGGTATGAATGGATATTTGACCAAGCCGGTGCGCCCCAAGGCCTTGTACCGGGCGATCAACGACGTCCTGCTCCGGACGGTTTCAAAATCCGGTACGCCGGGTTCGCATTCCGCCTGAGCCCAAACCCGTAGGGCCTTAATAGTCGCAAAAAATCTATATAATTTTTATTTTGTGACTTGGTAAAAGATCAGGCTAAAGGGCCAAAAAAAAGAGCGACCACGAAACATTTTCATGGTCACCCTTCACACTATGAAACACTATATAAGATTCTCTGCAAGATAGGACTTATTTTTGAATTACAGGGGATAACCTGTATTTTTTTCGGGTAAAGGCCGAAAAAATTATGGTTTTGCCCTTTTTTGTACGAAAAATTTGACATTCCACCAGTCTTTTTCGATGATGGCACCCATTTTTTCGTAGAATGTTATGGCTTCCTTATTCCAATCCAGTACCTGCCATTTTACGATGTTTGCGCCTTTCAGGCGCGCGGTATGGATGAAGTGGGTCAATAACTGTGTGCCGATGCCTTTCCCACGGTGCTTTTTTGTGACAATCAAATCGTCCAGATATAGCATCTTGCCCTTCCAGGTGGAAAAGGCCGAATAGTATAAGGCGATGCCCACAATGTTGCCGTCCAGTTCGGCGACGAGACAGTCAAAAACGCCTTCGGCGTACCACTGCCGGTAAGTATCAGGTGTGGTGACCACCTCTTCCGGTGCTTTTTCAAAGACGGCCAGCTCTTTGACCAGTAGCCAGACGGCCTCCATATCGGCCGGGGTGGCGGGGCGGATGTGTGCGGGGACGGGGTAAGCCATGGTGTGATATTTTGGTGGGCCAAGATAGGGTAAGGCTTGTTATACTCAAAGCGATTTGTTTTGGGGACGGAAAGAATATCGAACAAGGAACACCGATTTGAGATTTTAGAAGGAATCCCTGAGCTAATCGAAACGCCCACTTCACAAATCTTCATTCGTTACTTCGACAAGCTCAGTACAAGTAATCGGTGTTCGACATTCCCAAGTCCCAAACCTGTTCGTGACGAGTATAACCCGCACCTGGGGCAGGTAAGTGCGGGACCGTCTCTTATTTTGCACATAGAGCGCCGGGCGCGCGGGATGAATCAGGTATTGCCGTCGGCTTCAGCCGACGGTAAGAAAGTCCAAAAAACAATCGGGGCTTTAGCCCCATCAGCCGGCAAAGTAGCCCAAAGTCCAACCCCAAATCAAGCTCCGTAGGAGCGAAACAAAAAAGATAAGCCTGGCAAACACCAGCCCCCGGAAATATACTCAAAGCGATTTGATCTGTACATACACCCTTCGGCATCCATGAAAATGCCTATTTCATCCCAGGAAACAGGAGCACCCAAACAGATACAAAAAAAAAGGTAACTGTTTAGGTACCCGCTGTTTTTGTGCTAAAAACAGGAGCACCTAAACAGTTACAAAAAAAGCTGCCCCGCCGGGGCAGCTTTTTGCTGAGTGTGTCAAGGATTAGTTTCCAAGAGAAGTCTTCTTTTGCGGAAGGCTCTTGACCTTTTTAGTCGGTTTGACTTCTCCTTCAATGATCAGGACAGTTTTGGGATTGTCCGGCTCATTGGTGGTCAGCGTGACGGTTTTGTGGAACTTACCGATACGCTTGGTGTCATAGCGTACTTCCAGGTCGGCAGACTCGCCCGGCATGATGGGATCTTTCGGCGGCTTAGGTACGGTGCAACCGCAGCTGCCTTTGGCATTTTTGATGATCAAAGGCTCGGTGCCGACGTTTTTGATCTTGAATACGCGCAGGGGATTGGAGCCACGCTCAATCACGCCGTATTCGATTTTCTTTTTATCCACTTGAAGCTTGGGCTGTGCATAGGCAAAAGCAGCCGCAAAAACGACGAAAGCAAAAAGTGCAAGGAACTTTTTCATTTTCAGAGTTTTTTTTGACGCAACCATTGCAGGCGCCGCAGTTTTACCATAAAATGGCCTCTTTGCGCCCCAATAGTTGCTTTTTGATTAACTGATGGGGCAAAGGTAGTGCCTTGTTGCCTGGGGCTCAAATGGTTTTATGTTAATAGCGCGTTAAGTTGTTAAGTCGCTGATTCTGAGAGCCTAACATTTTAAGAAACTAACGAAGTGTGCTACGTTGCAAGGCCGAGGAAAGTGGTATTTAGAGCCAAAAGCGGAGGCCGGCTTGAAATTCCAGTGCGTTGATTTTGTCTTTAGGCAGGCCGATGCCATTGTTGCTGAGCTGGAAGTCATAGTGCAAGCCCAGGTTTAGGTCATAATTGTAGCGGGAGAGACTGTAGTCTATGCCGATGCGTCCGAGAGCGATGAGCTGATCTTGTACCACAACAGCCTGGTCGCTTTGGGTGGACAAGGATGGATTGGCGGGGTAGGCGGCCTGTCTGTCGGTTTTGGGAGCGACGTAAGCGGTTTGCTGGGATGTGGACAGGTCGCTGTCCAAGAGGATTATTTGGTTTTCATCGGGGTCGCCGAAGTAATATCCTTGTTGATGGAATGAGGCCCTGCTGATGACGGGGACAGCCCCGGCTTTCCAGTAGAAGCGATGCTTGCCGCGGTGGAGCAGCTTGCCTTCAATAGAGACGGGGATGCGCAATTGCTTGACATGGATGTCGCGGGTGGCCCAGCCGGCGTAGCCGGTAGCCGCATCGCCGTTGGTGATGCGAATGATGGGCGCAGGCCTGTAATGCAACTGTGAGAACGAGATCCCGACTTTTGCCAGGTATTTTCTTGCCAGTGTTTTGCCGATGGTGATACCCGCACCGGTGGAAATCGCTGCCAGGTCGGGCGGGTTGATGTCATTGAAAGGCTCGGTGCCGGTGATGATCCGGCATCCGGCCAGGGCCGTGAAGACGTCCAGAAAGAAGGCGTTTTGGCGCTGTGCCGCCACGATGGAAGGCAAAGGAGCGGAAGGGGGCTGGACGTGTGTCCCGGTCCGGGGTAAAGCGGGAAGAATGGCTGCGGTCTGCGGGGCCGCATGCGTCTTCCGGGCGGGGAGTGCGGGGGGAGGGGCGGGAAGCGGTCGGATAAGGGGGGCGGCAATCGGTGGGACGGTCTGATGGTTGGGTCTATGGGCAAGGAGCCGGGGCGTATGCCGCCCGTCTTTTGGTGCCATGCGCCGGCGGGGCGATGGGCCCGGCGGTATTTGATCTGCACGGGCATAATTCCGGTCGGTATTGTTGTGAGTGGGCGGTGCGGGCTGATGGATGGATGGCGGGATAGGGTTGCCATTGTGCGGATAGACGTGGAAGCGGTTGGTCTGTACAAAGGACAGGGCCATGATCAAAATGAGAAAGGCTTCGGTGATTTTGGTGGTGATGACCCATTTGTTGATGTAGGTTTCCCGCACCAGTCGCCAATAAAGGCTCAGCCAATGGGCTTCTACAAAAGGCGTTTCAAAGTCTTTTATTTTGTGGGAAACTTCTTTGTCAAAAGCCGTTCTGGCATCGGGTGTGTTGGCTTCTTTGACTTGCCGGAGCCGGTGGCTCAGGTCATCCCAATGCTCGGCCTGAAACGGGACGTCCAAATCCCGGAGCAGGTGGCGGATTTCGTCGTCAAAATGCTCTCTTCTCATACGTGATTCGCGTTTGGCATTGTGAGCGGACTCATTTTTCAATGCCTTTTTTCATCAGTAATGCTTTCAATTTTTGCCTGGCTTTAAGGAGATTGGAGCGGGATGTGCTCTCCGTAATGCCCAGCATCTGACCGATTTCCCTGTGAGAATAGCCCTCTATGACGTAAAGGTTAAAGACAGCGCGGTACACGGGGCTGAGCTCGGCCAGGGCATCCAGTACTTCTTCCCTGCCGATTTGGTGCAATACATGCGGTTGATAGGACAGATAGGGCTGTACTTGCTCGAAGTCTTCAGTCTGGCGCCGCTGTTGGCGGCGATAATAATCAATGCATGTATTGACCATGATGCGGTGTATCCAGGCGCTTAGGGATGTACCTTCATTGTACTTGTGGATGTTCCTGAATACCTTGAGAAAGCCGTCTTGCAGGATGTCCAGTGCGTCTTCCGGCGTGTTGGCGTAGCGTAGGCACACGCCCATCATGCGGCCATAGTAAGCCTCGTACAGCTTGCGCTGCGCCCAAGCCTCCTGGCGAATGATGGCCCGGATGACGGCTTGCTCTTCCTGTAATACTATTTGCAATGAAAGGCTCATCCCTTGCGCAATATAACGCTTTTGTGTCGTTTGGCGCTGCTTTTTGGGAAAAAATTGGGAGTAACTGTTTAGGTACCCGCTGTTTTTGCGCTAAAAACAGGAGCACCTAAACAGTTACAATTGGGAAAGGGACCCCGCCCGCGTGTATGGGCAAAATGCTTTGGATAAGCCCGCCGGCTGCCAAAGGAGGCCCTGGCCGGTGTCAGTCCTGCTCCAGGGCATTGAATTTGGAGAGGAGGAAGTGAGCGGTCAGGTCATAGTGAGAGGGCACGACAGAGACGTAGTTGTGGGCCAGGGCGTGGTTGTCGGTGCCTTCTACCATGTCGTCATGGTCAAAATGGCCGGTGAGCCAGTAGTAGCGAAGTCCTTTGGGGTCCACGGCTTCGACGTATTCTTCGATCCAGCGGGATTCTGCCTGACGGCAAATGCGAATACCGCGGATGTCCTTTGGGGGAACAGCGGGTATATTGACGTTGAGCAAGAAATTGCGTGGGTAGGCGTCCGGCTGATGGATCAGCTTGGCCATCAATTTTTCGGCATATAGGCGGGCGCCGGTCAGATCGGCATCAAAGGAGTAGTCCAGGAGCGAAAATCCGGCGGAGGGAATGCCTTCCAGGTAGGCTTCCATGGCCGCCGACATGGTGCCGGAATAGATGATATTGATGCTGGCGTTGGAGCCGTGGTTGATACCCGAAAAACAGTAGTCTATCTGCCTGTCTTTGAGCAGGACGGTCTTGGCCAGCTTGACGCAGTCCACCGGTGTGCCGGAACATTCGTAGGACTCTACATCTTCGAATACGTCCACACGGCGAAGCCGGATCGGATCGGATATGGTGATGCCGTGTCCTTTGCCTGACTGGGGTTTGTCCGGCGCGACGACGATGACTTCGCCAAATTGCCGGGCCACTTCTACCAACGCTTTGATGCCGGGGGCGACGATGCCGTCATCGTTGGTGACCAGTATGAGGGGCTTGCTCATGTTTTTTCGGGCAAAGGTAAGTAAATACGGTACAAGGTGAAGGGTGAAGGGTCAAGGGTCTGAAAATGAAAATGCCTGAATGACGTTGACCGTTTTGGATGGAGCTTACCGTCAGCGTCCTCGCGACGGTCACGTCGCAAACTTTCTTCTTTTGTGCCCGGCCGGAGCCGGCCCGTTGTGCTGTTTGCGGGTGAAGTCCCGAAGAACACCGGTACAGAATTGCTATATTTGCGGGATGGAACAAGTTCTACAAGGCAAGAGCGCCAAGCTATTTGTCCTGTTGGCGGGTGTGTTTGTGACGACGGCACTGGTGGCGGAGTTTATCGGGGTCAAAATTTTTTCGCTTGAGATGAGTTTGGGCTTTGCGCCCGCCAATTTGCGCATACTGGGCTACGGGCAGTTGAGTTTTAACCTGACGGCAGGAGTGCTGCTGTGGCCCGTGGTCTTTGTGCTGACCGACATCATCAATGAGTATTTTGGGCCGCGGGGTGTGCGGTTTTTGTCGTGGATGACGGTGGTTTTGATTGCCTTTGCCTTTTTGGTGATTTATGTGGCGATCCGCCTGGAGCCGGCGGGCTTCTGGCCGCGGTCTCACTTGACGCGGCTGGCTACCGAGGCACAGAGAGAGGCGATGGAGGCGCGCGTCTCCGACTACGATGCGGCTTTCGGGATAGTTTTTGGGCAGAGTCTGTGGATCATCATCGGCTCGTTGGTGGCCTTTCTCGTGGGGCAGATTTTGGACGTGGTGAGCTTCCACCGGATCAAGCAGTGGACGGGGGAGGAGAAGATCTGGCTGCGCGCTACGGGCTCGACGCTCATTTCCCAGTTGGTGGATTCTTTTGTCGTGCTCTTCATAGCCTTTTATCTGGGTGCTCACTGGCCCTTTACGCGCGTGCTGGCTATCGGTCTGATCAATTATATGTACAAGTTTGTCATGGCCATCGCCTTGACGCCGGCCATATACGCCATGCATTACGTCATAGAGCGCTACCTAGGGCCGGAGGAGGCGGAGCGTCTGCGCCAATTAGCGATGCAAAATACATGAAGCGGTACGTTTTTCCGGTGTGGCTTTTGTTGTGGGCGGTACCGGCCTTTGGGCAGATAGATGATTCGATCGCGGCGATCATCATGCTGGACAGTGACTTAGTGGTGGCTGCCAAGCGGGATTTTGATGTCAGGGACTTTATCCGGGTAGTCCGGCAAGACACGGTGTTTGAGCAGAGTTTTAAGCGGCTGCGGCGGGTGTCGTATCACAATACCAACGCCTTTCGCTTTTTTGCGCGGAAGCGCAAAAAAGTCAAGGCGACTTACGAGAGTGAAGTGCAGCAACGCCGGGAGGGGTACTGCACGGATTTAGAGGTGATCTCCGAAAAGACAACGGGCAATTTCTACACCCGGCGGGGCCAGTATCGCTACTATACGGCCAAGATGTTTGCCCGATTGTTTTTGCGAAAAGGCAGGCACTGTGTGCGTCCGGACCGTGCAGGTGAGCAGGCGAAAAAGACGTCTTCGCGGATGGAAAAGTACGTGGCGCAACTCAAAAAACTGATCTTCAATCCGGGGCGACCGGTGGACATACCGTTGATCGGGCACAAGACGGCCATTTTCGACGAGAAGATGCTGCGGTACTATGACTTTAAAATCCTTTCCCGTCCCTATCAGGACGGGACCGCTTGCTATGTATTCTCCGCGCGTGCCAAGCCCGGCTTTCCCTCCGGCAAGACGGTGATCAAATCGCTGGAGATGTGGCTCCGCAAGTCGGACTACGGCATTATTGCCAAGAAGTATCACTTGCGAAACCGCAACCTGCTTTTTTGGTTTGACGTGCGTATGGATGTGGCGCTCACGGACACGCCTGCGGGGACGGTGCCGGCGCGCATTGATTATGACGGGGCGTGGAAGGTGCCGGGATCGCGCCCGGAGATAGCGGCATTTCATCTGCGATTTGACTATCCCGACGACGGTTCTTCTGCCGGTCACGAATGATGCGGCGCGTGATGAGAAGGGAAAAAGTTTTCGGCACGGAGTGCCGAACGGTTTGTGTAGAGGTGGGTGCATAGTGGCCGTCAAATCGAACTAATGCGTAACTTCGCTGCCCGATGAAAAGAGATGCAACCATATTGGTGACAGGGGGGACAGGCTTTTTGGGCAGCTACCTGTTGCGGCAGTTGTTGGCATCGGGCTATACGAATATCCGCGCGACGCGTCGTGTGGACTCGCGCATGGATCTGGTGGCGGATATCCGGGACCGCATCGAATGGGTGGATACGGATGTGCTGGATGTGGTGGGCCTGTACGATGCGATGTCGTCGGTGGATGCTTTATATCACTGTGCGGCGGTGGTATCTTTTGATCCGCGCGACAAGCGGCGGATGTACCGTGTCAATGTGGAAGGCACGGCCCATGTGGTCAATGCGGCCTTGGAAGCCGGCGTGGGCAAGATGGTTTTTGTCTCTTCGATTGCAGCCATTGGTCGGGTGAAGGGCAGGGAGAAGGTGACCGAAGATTTGAAGTGGGACGGCAGCAAGCTGAACTCGGCGTATGCACGCAGTAAGTACCTGGCGGAGAAGGAAGTGTGGCGTGGCATTGGTGAAGGACTCAATGCGGTCATCATCAATCCGGCGGTGATACTGGGTAGTGGACGATGGCAGGAGGGGCCGGCGAAGTTGTTTTTAGAGGTTTATCGGGGTTTGCGCTTCTATCCGGTAGGCAGTACGGGCTTTGTGGACGTGCGCGACGTGGCCGATCTCATGATACGGATGATGGCGTCGGATGTGTCGGGTCGCCGGTTTATAGCCAACGGGGCCAATGTGACGTACCGACAGGCTTTTGCGGATATTGCCGCTGCATTGGGCGTGTCGCCGCCCGCAGTGCCGTTTGTGGCGCCATTGCGCGCTTTGGCCTGGCGTGTGGAGTGGCTGCGCACACGGCTGTTTGGGGGCACTCCGCTCATCACACGGGAGACGATGCGCACGTCCATGCACCGGTTTTATTACGATAATACGCTGTCGCGGGAGGTCTTTCAATTCCGTTACCGACCGTTTGAGGAGACGGTTCGGGAGACGGCAGAGAAGTTTTTGCTGTCGCAGGCGGACGATTTTCGACATTATCCATTGGAAATAGGCTCGTAGTGTATTCATTTGTCGTATTCTGTGTAACTTTGGGCCGACAGGTGGGGCATATTTTGGCATCCGGGCCGGGCATCGCCTTTGGCGTGGAGATTAAGTCATAACTACTTTATGAAGTTCCAATTTACCGAGAATAGTGCGGAGTTGCCTTCAGTTGTATTGGTGCCTGTGTGCAAGGATTGCACCACGGCGCAAATTGAGCGGGATATCCGTAAAACCTATCAAATTCCGTCTTCTTTTGAATTTGATGTATGGCAGCCCGATGAAAAGGATTATTTGATTGTCTTTGCCGGAGACAAGACGCTTTATTTGGTCGGTATTACTGATGACCGGAAAAAAATAATTTGCAGCATTCGCAAGACGGTCAAGTCAAATCTCAAACGATTGCCGGCCACGGTTGGTGTGGACTTGAGCTTTGTACAAGATGAAATGAAAGACGTGGCCGAAGACTTGCTCTTTGGTGTCGTCAATGGGGCCATACTCGGCAAGTACGATATCCACTTGTTCAAGAGCAAAAAGGAGAAAAAGAAGGGGTTTGCCGCAGCTCGTACGGGGATGGTGGTACGCACCAAGATAGCGCCGGCCAAGGCGCGGCGCATCGCCAAAGAGGCAGCGGATCTGGCGCAGACACAAATGAGCATTTTTGATCTGGTCAATATGCCCGCCAATAAAAAGAAGCCGCTGACGCTGGCGGCGACGGCCCGAAAACTCGGCAAGGCATCGGGATTCAAGGTGCAGGTCATCTCCGGCAGTGCGTTGGTAAAAAAGGGCTTCCATGCCATCCATGCCGTGGGTCAGGCGGGTCCGGACCCGGCGGCATTGATCATCATGGAGTACAAACCGCGCGGTGCTCGCACCAAAATCGCGCTTGTCGGCAAAGGTGTCACCTTCGACACCGGCGGCGTCTCTCTCAAGCCACCGGCCAATATGCATCTGATGAAGGGAGATATGGCCGGTGCGGCGGCTGTCCTGGGGGTGATGGATGTAGTGGCCAAGCGCAAGTTGCCGGTACATTTGATCGGTATCGTGGCCGCTGCCGAAAACAACATTGGCTCCAGGGCCATCAAGCCCGGTGACGTCATC
>JALVEF010000190.1 GCA_027031185.1 Saprospiraceae bacterium | reverse complement strand
ACACGTAGTCGGCGATGCGGAGGATATCCGGCTCGGCATCCGCCGGGCAGCAAGGTAGAGCGACGCGGCGCATGACTTCCCAATCGGGCAGGTCGTCGCCCATGTAGAGGACTTCTTCATCTTTGATGCCATATTTGGCGAGGGCTTCGCGGTAGGCGCTTTTCTTGTCCTCCACACCGCTGAAGACTTCGGTCACACCCAAGCCGCGCAAGCGCTTGACGACTCCGATGGAGGTGCCGCCGGTGATGACGATGACGGAATAGCCGGCGCGTACCGCCATCTTGACGGCGTAGCCGTCTCTTACGTTCATGGTGCGGAGCAGGCTACCATCCTCCAGGACGGTCAAACGACTATTTGTAAAGACGCCGTCCACGTCAAAGAAAAAGGCCTTTATCCGGTTGAATGGCTCTAATAAGTTGATCATAGCCCGGTTTTGTGGCCAAAGGTAGTGATTTGGGGATTTTGTTGAATGGCATGGCTTCGACGTTGAGTCGGTCTTCCGGCGGAGCGTGTGGAAATGCTGCACATTGCGTATTGAGTTGAGCGGGTTAATTGGTTGGGCACTTATTTGCTTTGCCGGGGCGGCAGCGGCCGTCCTTCGGGCATAGGGCTAGGCCCGAAGGATGGCCGCATCGGAGGAATAGGAACTTTCCCAACTATTTGGCCGCCGGTGCGTTATATTAGTGGGGATTCTCCTGCATGAAAAATGACTGAAGCGCGGATGAGATTTGAGGAATTTGGATTAGACGAAGGCATATTAGAGGCATTGGGCTATATGGGGTTTGAGGAGGCGACTCCGATACAGGAGAAGGCCATTCCCAAGATATTGGAAGGCAAAGACTTGATAGCGGCGGCCCAGACGGGTACGGGCAAGACGGCTGCCTTTATCTTGCCCATCTTGCACAAGCTGACCGGACGGGAAGGCCGCGGTATCAACACACTGGTGCTGGCGCCGACCCGGGAACTGGCCATCCAGATTGACAACCAGATCCAGGCCTTCACCTACTTTACCCATATCTCGTCTATCGCCGTCTATGGCGGTAGTGGCGGGGTGGAGTTTGCCCAGCAAAAGAAGGCTTTGACCGAGGGGGCGGACATCATCGTCGCCACGCCGGGCAAGCTCATCTCGCATCTGAATATGGGCTACGTCAGATTTGACAATATCCAACACGTCATACTGGACGAGGCAGACCGGATGCTGGATATCGGCTTCTACGATGATATCATCCGCATCATAAAACATGTGCCGCGCAAGCGGCAAACCTTACTTTTCAGTGCCACGATGCCGCCCAAGATTCGCAAACTGGCCGGGGAAATACTCCATGAGCCCGAGTTTATCAGTATCGCGCTATCCAAACCGGCCGAGGGGGTGACACAAGCCGTGTACAGCGTGCATGACCTGCAAAAGGCCCCGCTGCTCAACCATCTCATCGAGCAAAATCCCGGCTACCGCCGCATCATCATTTTCAGCTCGACCAAGAAAAATGTCTCTAATATCGTGCGCGCACTCAAGCGCCACGGCCATCAGGCAGAAGGCATCTCGTCCGATCTGGAACAGTCCGAACGCGAGGCCGTCCTCAACCGCTTTCGATCGGCACAGACACGCATTGTCGTGGCTACGGATGTACTCGCCCGCGGTATTGACATCAAAAACATAGACTTGGTGGTCAACTATGACGTGCCCGGTGATGCCGAAAGTTATGTGCACCGTGTGGGACGCACCGCGCGCGCCGAAACCGAGGGCCTGGCCGTCACCTTTGTCAACCGGGATGATATGTATAAGTGGCGCCGCATTGAACAGCTCATCGAACGCAAACTGAACTTCCTGCCCCTGCCGGAAGCCATCGAGGCCATTCGCCCGCCCGCCGGCAGATCGCACAACGGCAAGGGCAGACGCCCCAACCAGCGCCACCGCAATGGTCGCCCGCATAAAGACAGATCCCGCAATCGAAAGCGGGGAAGACACGGCAAACCACGTTTCGCGAAGAACAAAAAGTAGTTCGGAGCGCCCCTTTTTGCCCCTTAAAATCAGCGCCTTAATTTGGCCGTAAGGCCTGAATTTGTTACCTTTGCATCCGCTTTTTGACGGGGCACCGCAAAGCTTACAATATGTCAAAGAAAGAAGAAAACAAGCAAAACTATAGTGCCGACAACATTACCGCGCTGGAAGGCCTGGAGGCCGTCCGCAAGCGCCCCGGTATGTACATCGGTACCACTGATATTGACGGCCTGCATCACCTGGTCTATGAAGTCGTGGACAACTCCATTGACGAGCACCTGGCCGGCTACTGCACGCGCATTGAGGTGACCATCCACAAGGACAATACGATCACCATCAGTGACGACGGACGGGGCATCCCTGTCGGGATGCATGATAAGCTCAAAAAATCGGCACTCGAAGTCGTCATGACCGTGCTGCACGCCGGTGGTAAGTTTGACAAAAACACGTACAAGGTATCCGGCGGCTTGCATGGTGTCGGGGTCAGCTGTGTCAATGCCCTGTCCGAACATCTCGTCGTGGAAGTCAAGCGCGAGGGCAAGGTGTTTCGCCAGGAATATAGCCGGGGCATCCCGCTCTATCCCGTCAAGGAGGTGGGAGAAACCGAAGAGACCGGTACCAAGGTCAGCTTCAAGCCCGACTTGACGATCATGGAGACGGATGACTTCCAGTATGAGGTACTGGCCAATCGGCTGCGGGAGCAGGCTTTTCTCAACAGTGGCCTGCGCATCATTCTCATAGATGAGCGCCAAGAAGAAAATGGCCAATTCAAGCGGGATGAGTTTTATTCCGAAGGCGGACTCAAAGAATTTGTCCGCTATCTGGATGAGGCCAAAACGATTTTGACTTCCGAACCCATACACATTAAGGGCAAAGAGGACAATGTCGAAGTAGAAGTCGCCATGGAATACACCACGGCTTTTACCGAAAACATCTACTCTTACGTCAACAACATCAACACCCGAAAAGGGGGTACACACGTCAAGGGCTTCCGCCGCGCACTCACGCGCGTATTCAAAAACTTTGGCGAGCAAAACGGCTACTTCAAAAAGCTCAAGTTCAAGGTCTCCGGCGAGGACTTCGCCGAAGGCCTGACCGCCATCGTCTCCGTCAAGGTGCCGGAGCCCCAATTCAAAGGCCAGACCAAAGAAGAGTTGGGCAACTCCGAAGTGCTGGGCATCGTCTCGCGGGCCGTGGCCAAACATCTGGAATACTACCTGGAGGAAAACAAACAGGAAACCAAGCGCATTTTTGACAAGGTGATATTGGCGGCTACGGCGCGCCATGCCGCGCGCAAGGCGCGCGAGTTGGTTCAGCGCAAAAACGTGCTGACCGGTGGCGGACTACCCGGAAAGTTGGCGGACTGCTCTTCGCGCAATGCCGAAGAAGCGGAGCTTTATCTCGTCGAGGGGGACTCGGCGGGTGGGACGGCCAAGCAGGGCCGGGACCGCACCTTTCAGGCCATTATGCCGTTGCGCGGTAAGATCCTCAACGTGGAGAAGGCAATGGAGCACAAGATCTACGAAAACGAGGAGATCAAAAATATCTTCACCGCGCTCGGCGTCAGCATCGCGGAAGAGGATGGTCAGCGAGTCCTCAACACCGAAAAACTGCGCTACCATAAGGTCATCATCATGTGTGATGCCGATGTGGACGGCAGTCACATTGAGACCCTGTTGCTCACGTTCTTTTTTCGCTATATGCGGAGCTTGATCGAGAGTGGCTATATTTATATAGCGGCACCACCGTTGTATCGTGTATCCAAGGGCAAACAGTTTCAGTATTGCTGGACCGAAGAGGAGCGCAAAACCGCCATCGAACGTCTCGGCAAAGGCAAGGAGGATAGTGTCAAGGTACAGCGTTACAAGGGGCTGGGTGAGATGAATGCTGAGCAACTGTGGGAGACGACGATGGACCCGGATACGCGTATTCTGAAGCGGGTCACCATCCACGATGCGATCGAGGCGGATCGAGCCTTTTCCATGCTCATGGGCGAGGAGGTACCGCCGCGGCGTTCGTTTATCGAGGCCAACGCCCAGTACGCCAATATTGATGTGTAACGGGTGCCGTTGTATTATTCCCCTAGCGGAAGGCCCGTTGCATAAAGATTTGCTTGCGCTTCCCAAAAACCAGCGCCGCTTAACATAATAGTACCTACCTTTGCGCCTTGGCGGGTTATCCGCTTTCCCGCTACCTACCCCGGAATTCACGCTCATAACCACAGAAAGCCATCCGATTAATCCTGAGATTGGAAATGTATAGACGCCATCTGTTCGTTTGGCTTTTGCTGTGCTTTGGTTTGGTGCCGGTACGCGCTCAGAGCAGCCGGGCTTATCTGAAACAAGAGCTGGATGATCTCGTCAGCCGGCTGACGGAGAAGCAGTTGGTGCGCTTGCTTCGGTATGGGGAGCATCTCATGGATGAGGTGTCTGGCGCGGGAGACCGGCCGGCGCCGGCGCCGGCTGTCATTATCTGGGATGCCTATAAATTTGACTTTGGCCGGGTGAATGCTTCGGAAAGCCTGTATATTCCATTTAAGTTTCTTTGGTTGAACGGGCCTCCTTATCAAGTGACAGATGTAAAGTCCAGTTGCAACTGTGTGTCGCTGGTTCACTTTGACCCACCCGGACATTACCGGTCCAAGGGTGAGATTTTGCTTCATATCAAGCCCAAACAATTGGCCGGGCCGCAGACCATTACGGTTGTCTTGCTGGACAACAGTGACTCGCAGGGAAAAAGTGTCTTGTTTATTGATATGGATGTTGTCAAAGACAAGGCGCCGCAAGACATGAAATAGTCAATAATTGAGTCCAGTCCACTCTAAAATGTAGTTTGGTTGAGAGTAAACCAAATTTTCTTCGGTTAGGCCTTTGCACTTACTTGCTTTGCCGGAATTAAGCTTTGGTCCTTCCGCGTAGGTTTTATGCAAGATGAAGGTCATTTACTCCGCACCAAGGGCAAGTAAGTGCGGGAGCAAAAAAAATTGGGGCTTCAGCCCGTAATAACAGGGCAGGCCAGGGCAATGCAAAGCAAGAGCTGCTTTCTCACCTATTCATGCAACAAAGCCGCCAGGATGTAAGTTGAATCACCTACATTTGCGCGTTAAGCCATCCGTATGGAGCCGACACATACTTGTTTTTTGCTCACCGGCACCAATCTTGGCGACCGGCAGTCCAATTTGCAAAAGGCCATAGAAGAATTGAACCGTCTGACAGGCCGGGTGGTGGCCCGCTCCGCGGTGTATGAGACGGAGCCGTGGGGCGTCACCGGACAGGACGACTATCTGAATCAAGCCTTGAAATTGGAGACGGTGCTGTCTCCCCACGATCTACTCTGCCGGCTCAAAATCATCGAACGGCGCGTCGGCAGGAAGCCCGGGACCCACATGAAGCCCCGCATCCTGGATATTGACATCCTGCTGTATGACGATCGCATCATTTCATCTCCCAAGTTGCGTCTGCCGCATCCGCAGTTGCTCCGGCGCAATTTTGCCATCATCCCACTGGCGGAAATAGCCGGCCATGTCTTACATCCTATTCGCGGATGCGCTATTGCGAAACTGGTGTCTCAGACGGGTGACGATTTGGCCGTGCGGAAGTTGGTGATGCATCCGTGAGGGCGCATCTTGGTTTTTGCCGGGTTGGCCTGTTTAGCTATTGCCCGGGATAATAACACGCTCGATCCAGTCCATGCCGAAGGCATAGGGCAGATAATCTATGGACGGGACCGGTTGGGTGATGATCAGCGAGGCCCTTTTGCCGACGGCCAGAGAGCCAAACGTGTCGTCTAAATCCAGGGCAGCGGCACCGTGTAGCGTGGCCCCGACGATGGCCTCCAGGGGGAGCATTTTCATTTTAATGGCGGCGAGCGAGAGGACAAAGCGCATGTTGTGCGATGGAGAAGAGCCCGGGTTGAAATCACTGGCCAGGGCTACTGGCACGCCGGCCTCGATGAGCGCCCGTGCGGGCGGGTACGGGTCATTGAGGAAGAAGGGCGCGGAGGGCAGCAGTGTGGCGATGGTGTTCGAGCGGGCCAGCATGCGAATTTCCTCATCGGTGAGTACTTCGAGATGATCCACGGAACGGGCTCCGTACCGGATGCTCATCTCAATTCCCCCCATAGACGTGAACTGATTGGTATGTACCTTAGGCACCAAGCCATAGCGGTGGCCCGCTTCCAGGATCCGGCCGGTCTCTTCCGCCGTGAAGGCAACCTTCTCACAAAACACGTCAATGTATTGGGCCAGGCCTTCTTCCGCGATGGCCGGGAGCATTTCCCCAATGATCTCCCGGATATAGCCTTCCCGGTCCTTTTGATAGCGGAGGGGAAAGGCATGCGCGCCCAAAAAGGTGGCCTTGACGGGAATGGGGGCCTGCTGTTTCAGTCTCTGGATGACGCGCAGCATCTTTAGCTCGCTCTCAACGGTCAGTCCGTAGCCACTCTTTATCTCAATAGCACCGGTGCCGCCTTTGATGACTTCCTGTAAGTGGCGGTAGGCAGCGTCAAACAATTCGTCTTCGGACATTTGGCGCAGGCGGCGGGCCGAGTTGAGAATGCCGCCGCCCGTGCGGGCAATGGTCTGATAGTCGGCGCCCCGGATTTTTTGGACAAATTCGGCTTCCCGCCAAGCGGGAAAGACCAAATGCGTATGCGAGTCCACCCATGTGGGCAGGACAATGCGTCCGGTGGCATTGATGACTTCGTAGGTATAGGGCTCCGGGCATTCCGCCATGGGCCCGAAGCCGGCGATGTTGCCGTCCCGGATTTCAAGAAAGGCATCGCGCAGGACCGGGACGCGGCCGGCCTCTTCACCGGTATAGAACCGGCGCGGCCGGGCCTCCGCCAGAATCAGCGCTTTGATGTGGGTGATGAGTAGTCGGTCTGTCAACATATCGGGGCAAAGATACGAATGTAGAGACGCCAGGCCTGGCGTCTCTACATTCAATTTTTGCGACAGTTTAGGTCCCCGTTCTTTTTGCGCTAATATGCCATTATTGCCCTGATACTACCATGTACCTTGGACCGTTGACCTTTGGTCGCTGAGCGATGCCCTGAGTGAAATCGAAGGGCGAAGTCGAAGCGGGACCGCTATACCGCCCCGCACTTACTTGCTTTGCCTGGTTTTGGCTTTGGGCCTTCCGCATAGGCTTTTTGTATGATGGAGGCCATTTACTTCGCACTAAGGGCAAGTAAGTGCGGGACCGCTAAACCGTTTCTACCCTATCAACGCGAAGCGTTGAGCCCGTTTACCTTGGACCGTTGACCTTGGTCCATCTAACTGTAAGTGCGGGACCGCTATACCGCTAAACCGCTATACCGCTATACCGCTACCCCGTTACACCGCTACCCCGTTACACCGCTACACCGTCACACCGTTAAACCGCTATACCGTTTCTTGCCGGAGTTATTGGAGTAAGCACATAGTTACAATTTATCATTGATCCGGCTGCTCATTCCAGGCTTTCGAGCGACTTGATCACGGCGTCGCCGCCATCTGCTTTGATGCGCTGCATCAGGGACAGGGCGTCCTTTTTGCTTTTGAACCGGCCGACGAGGACGCGATAGACGATGCGGTCATTGAGCGTGGCAATGTGCACCAACGTAGGTTTCTTGTACTTTTTGGCGAGTTTTTCGGATTGGACCAGGACGTTGGCGTAGTCGGCGAAGACGCCGATCTGCACGGAGTAGCCGGATGCTTCTTCGCGCTTGACATCGAAGCGGAAAAGCCCGTTGCCGGCGGCTAATACCTTTTTCTTCTTCTTGGCTGCCGGCTTTTTGGCCGGCTGGCTGTGGGCGACGGGCGGTTTGGGTGCGGGCAACTTCTTCTTTTTGATGATGACCTTGCGATTGTAGGCCTTGTTGTGCTTTTTGAGCAAGGCGAGCATCTCGGCCGGTGTCAGGGAGTCTTCGATGTGTTCGAGCAGGCGGCCCCGGGAGTCAAAGATCAGCGTGGCGGGGATGCGTCGCACGTTGTATTGCTGCTTGTAGGCATAGCCGTCAAAGTCCTCGATGTTGACTTTGACGGGGATATAATGTGCGTTGATGTATTGCACGACGGCGGGATCTTCGTAGGTCGTCTCGTCCATCAGCCGGCAAGGGGCACACCAACTGGCGTAGAAGTCCACAAAGTACAGCTTGCCTTCCGTGCCGGCCTTTTCTTTGGCCTTAAAGATGCTGCCATTGATAAACGGAACCTTGGAAGCACTCGCGTGAAATGTAGTGGCGGCGAGCAGGATGATGGTGATGATAGCGGTTCTCATTTGAGTAGGTTTGGGGCGACTTTACTCTTGTTCATGGTGTTTGTCGCTGCAGTTTGACCGGTAAGATTACCGGAAGAAAGTGTGAGGCTTTGAGACTACACAATGTATAACGAAATCAAAGCGACACAATTATAGGTCAAAAAAGTCATCAATACAATTTTTTCTCAAATATGATGCCACTTTGCGGGATAATGCCTTGAAAACCAAGCTATTAAGCAAAATTGTAATATGAGTAAACCGGGCGGGCGGGTGGGATGCGGCCGTAAAAGCCGCATAAAACATTCTCAAAAAGTGAGCGTTCTATTGGCGGAAGTTTCGTGCGGTGTGACGACCGTGCGCTGCCCCGAAAAACGGTAAAAACTACTGCCATGACAGATGTGTTTGAAATAGCGCGCCGCGACCTGGAAGAAAACGGCTTCTTGGATATGGAGGTAGATCCGACGCTGGACCTGTTTGAGGAAATAGAAAAGCTCAAGCGGGAAAAAAATGCGGTCATTCTGGCCCATTATTATCAGGAAGGCGATATCCAGGACATTGCGGACTATGTGGGCGATAGCCTGGGGCTTTCCCAGCAAGCCGCCGATACGGATGCAGATATGATCGTCTTTGCGGGCGTGCATTTCATGGCCGAGACGGCCAAAATCCTGTCGCCGGACAAGAAAGTCGTGCTGCCCGACTTGAAAGCGGGCTGCTCGCTGGCCGATTCGTGCCCCGCGCCGCTCTTCCGCCTGTTCAAGGAGAAGTATCCCGACCACGTCGTCGTCAGCTATGTGAATACGACGGCGGAGATGAAGACGCTGACGGATATCTGCTGCACTTCGACCAATGCGGTGCACATCATCAACAGCATCCCCAAGGACCAGCCCATCATCTTCGCCCCCGATATCAACCTGGGCAAGTATCTGGTCAAAAAGACGGGGCGCGATATGGTGCTTTGGAACGGCTCCTGCATGGTGCACGAAATCTTTTCCGCCGAGAAAATTACCAAGCTCCAAATGCGCTACCCGGAGGCCAAGCTGATCGCCCATCCGGAATGTGAGCCGGTCATCTTGGACAAGGCTGATTTCATCGGCTCTACATCGGGCTTGCTCCGCTATACCCGGACGTCCGATGCTACCACTTTTATCGTGGCCACCGAGCCGGGCATCATCCACCAGATGGAAAAGGCTAGCCCCGACAAGGTATTTATCCCGGCACCACCCAACAACCAATGCGCCTGCAATGAATGCCCCCACATGAAGCGCAACACGCTGGAAAAGCTCTACTTGAGTATGAAGTACGAGTTGCCCGAGATCACGCTGCCGGAGCACGTCATTCGCGATGCCCGGCGCTCCATTGACCGCATGCTGGAAGTATCTGCCCGGGCCGGCCTGGTTTGAACCCATAGCTCACAACATAGCGCCCCGCTTCGGCGTTGTATTGCAGCTCTGCTAAACAGTCACAATTGGTAGGCTTCTTGCAGGATAGCTTGCAAACAAACAGCACATTTATGAGATACATGTCCGGCATCTTTTTGTTGGTGTTGATGAGCAGCCCCTGGGCACTTACGGCCCAGCATGGCTTTGAGGCCGGCGTCGGCGCCGGTGTGGCCTATTACTTCGGCGATTTGAATACCAACTACCGGCTCAATCGGCCCGGCCCGGCAGCCCAGGTGTTTGCCCGCTATGACTTCAACCCCCGCATCAATGCCAAGCTGTCTTTGGGCTATGGCCACGTGGAAGCCTACGATTCCGACTCGGATAATATCTTTGAGCACAACCGCAATCTGTCCTTTCGATCTCATATCTTTGAGACCACAGGCCAGCTGGAATTCAATTTCTTTAATTATAACCACGGCTCCCGGGACAATTTTTATACGCCTTATCTGCTGGGCGGCTTCACGGTCTATAATTACAACCCGCAGGCCGAACTCAACGGCACGGTCTATAATCTCCGCGAATACGGCACGGAAGGCCAGTTTACCGGCGAGGAATACTACAACACGACACTCGCCCTGGCCTATGGCATCGGCTTCAAGGTGGATTTGAGTTTTGAATGGAGTCTCAATTTTGAAGTGAGTGCCCGGAAGTTGTACAACGACTACCTGGACGATGTCAGCACCGTATATGTGGATCCCGACGACCTGAAGGCGCTGCGCGGCCCCATCGCCCCGCTCCTGGCGGACCGCTCCATCGGTGACCCGAGCATCAGCCGGCCGGGCAATCAACGCGGCGACAGTAGCCGCAATGATACGTATGTATTGTCCACCGTCAGCCTGGTGTATTACTTTGGCAGTATTACTTGTCCGACGATTACCAAGTACTTTTGATTCGCCACATAGACATCCGGTTGCCCGCTTTCCCACGTGGTTTCCATCTCATCACCGCGCACGTTCTGGATGCCATCGCCGGCCAGCTGCCCCGGGACGGCCTGCTCCATCTCTTCATCCTCCACACCTCCGCCGGCCTGACCATCAATGAGAATGCCGACCCGACCGTCCGGATGGACTTTGAGTCCGTATTCAATCGCCTGGTACCGGAAAACCTGCCTTTTCTCCAACACACGCTCGAAGGCCCCGATGATATGCCGGCCCACATCAAGGCCTCCTTGGTCGGTAGCGCGGTGACGATCCCTGTCAGAGACGGCCGGCTGGCACTAGGCACCTGGCAAGGCATTTATTTGTGCGAGTTCCGCAACCGCGGCGGGCGCCGCCGGTTGCTCGCTACGGTAATCGGAGACTGAACTGATCGTACGGAGCAAAATAAAAGCCCTAATTTCGGGCCCGATTCACCCAAACAGAACCGGTACATGCCGTCATCATTTGCATCATATTTTTCGCGTCAATACGGGGCTCCGGGCCCGGGTTTTGAAGTGGCCGGCGGCACACTTCGCTTTCATGGCATAGACGTGTACGCCCTCGCCCGTCAATATGGTACACCACTGCGCATGCTCTATCTGCCGGCGATCACAGACCGGATCCGGCGGGCGGAGTCCTATTTTGCCGCGGCCTTTGACCGGCACGCCTATCGCGCACACTATCGCTACGCCTACTGTATCAAGGCCAATCCCCTGATCCCCGTCGTGGAGCGCGCCCTCGCTGCAGGTGCCCATCTGGAGACGTCATCGGTCTTTGATGTGGAACTCATCCTGCATCTGGCCGCGCAAGGACACATCCGCCGGGATCGCTACATCATCCACAATGGCTACAAGACCCCCGCATATCTGGCTCGGATAATGGACTTGCAACGCGCCGGCTTCACCAGCTCCGTCATCGTCCTGGACAATGAGGAGGAGCTGACAGCCGTCAAGTCCATGATGGAAAAAGATTGCGAGCGTCCCGCTCGACTCGGTTTGCGAATGGCCACGCACGATGCCACGGGCCGCGCTTCGCGTTTGGGCGTTCCGGACACGCGCATAGAGTCACTGTACGAGCAGATACGTACCGATTCCCGCCTGCAATTGGACATGCTGCACCTTTTCGTTGATGACGGCATGCAGGCCATTGATCATTACTTGGCCGAACTGGACCGGCTGTTGGACGTCTATGGCCGCCTGCAACCATCGGCCGGGCCGCTACAGTTGAATTTGGGGGGCGGCTTCCCCATCCGGCATCGTCCGGATGACGCGCCCGACTATGCGGCCTTGACCGGCCGCATAGTCGGGCGCATCGCGGCCTACTGTCAGGAAGCGGGCCTGCCGGTCCCCGATTTGATGACGGAGTTCGGAAGTTATACCGTCGGCGAAGCGGGCGCCGTCCTGCTAAAGGTGCTGGGCCAAAAACAGATGAACGCCACCACCTGGTACATGGTGGACGACAGCCTAATCAATACCTTGCCCGATGCCTGGGCGACAAAAACGGAATTTATCCTCCTGCCACTCAATGGCTGGTCGCGCGCCCACGCGCGCGTGCGCATCGGCGGTATCAGCTGCGACCAACTGGATGTCTATCCGCCGGAAGGTGATGTATTATTGTCGGCATACCAACCGGACGCGCCTTTGTATGTGGGATTTTTTCACACGGGTGCCTATCAGGAGGCGTTGGGCGGTATGGGCGGCATCACGCACTGCCTGGTGCCGGCACCGGCTTACGTGATGGTGGACGAGGTGGATGGCACGCCGGTGCCGCGTCTGTTCCGGCCGTCGCAGACGGCAAACGACACGATTGTTCAATTAAAAATGAAAAATTAAAAATGAAAAATAGGGGGATCTGGTACGGCCCACCATTCAATCATCCAAACCCAACAACTCTTCATCGCGAAAGGAGTCGGGCGCCCGCATGGTCCGGCGAAACCGGCACCACGGACAGGACGGCTTTTCACAACCCTCATCAAATTCGCGGTTTTGGATCTTGGCCCAGACTTCGTGTATCAAGTTTCGCATAAACTCCTTGTCTTCTCCCTTTATTTCAAATTCGTAGCGAACGAAATGGCCCCCGTGATCCTTTTCGATGTAGTCCACTGAACCGGTGCGGACGATGCGACTGTCGGCCCGTTGATGCTGAAAGGCCACTGCATAA